>JBGUHM010000038.1:0-12392 GCA_045112115.1 Sodaliphilus sp.
AAATTTTAAGAAAATCATATCTAAAAATTTTTAGAAAATAATTATTTAAGAGTCAATGATTTATTAAATTTTTGAGAAATTTTAGAATCAAATTTTTGATAAATTTCCACCGCGCCAACGGTGCTATTTGTTCCCGCTTTTGAATTATGACACAACCCCATTGATTCCAAAAATCTTAAAAAAACACCTTAAAAGGCGGCATTTAGTAGCGCGGTGATTGACGATTTCGTGACGAAAAGGGCCCGACCAATTTGGCCGGGCGGCTTTTTTACACTTAAACTAATATCTTACATCTTACGCGAGCGTCGCACCTATATTATATATAAGGTGTAGCCGGCTTAACCGGCGCGGTAGTTCAGGATTTCGGGGCGATACTCGAAATGCATAGTGTCGTAATGGTACCAGCGGCCGCCCCAGATAAACCCGTGGCGCTCGAAAATCTCGACTATCTCATGCGGGAACTTGTTCTTGTAAGGCACACGCGCCATCTCGTCGGTAGTGTGGCCAGCCCACTGCCAGTAGTCGCTGTACTCCACGCCCAGGTCGATGGTCATGCCGTAGGAGTGAGCACTCTGGCGCTTGGCGCCGCGCACCGCACGCCAGTAGAACGTGCCCGACGATTGCAGGTACTTGTGCAGCTCAGGGTGCTTCTGCAACTCGGCATACACCTCGCGCAGACGCTTGTCGGCACCGTTCACGGTCGTGAACTGTACCGAGCCGCCGAACCAAGGCACGTCAACCAAATGGCGCTGCACCTCGCCCGCCGACGAGCCGTACATCTTCTTGAACAGCGCCTCGCAACGGCTGCGGCCGGCGTCCTGACGCTCGCCCGGCACCCACGAACCGCGGTCATACTTGAACGCGAACATATCCTCGGGGTCGGCTTCGTCGAGCAACTGGATGAACGACTTCTTGCGGCCGTCGTCATAGACTATAGTGCTGCCGTCGTTCATCACCAGTTTGCCGTCGCGGTAGCCTTTGATGAAGTCGGGATAACACTGAATGAGCACCTGCGCACCTGCCGGCACCGTGTTGTCGGCAGCACTTTCAGAGACAACCGAACTCGCGGCCGACGCAGGAGACGCCGCCGAAGGCTTTCCCGCCACGGGCTTCTCGGTTTTTCCGCCGCGGCTGTCGCCAGAGCATGCGCTCACGGCCAGCGCCAGCACCAAAATCACACTCAAGCGGCACAGCCGCATTGCTCTCGTCATGTCGTGTTTTTTCATATTCCGTTGTATTGTTGTTTTTTCAATCGCAAAGTTAGACATTATTTCTATACTCTTCCAATAAAAACGCAAAAAAACAGCATTTTTGGGTTAATTTGGCGCAATAGCCTCGTTTACACTTGTTAACTGTTTGCCCGTAAATCAGCAATATCTTTACACGTTTTAAGCGTTTCCGCAAAATCTTAACATTTATTAGCCATTAAAAGTGTGCAAACTGTTTTGTAATTCAAAAAATAGGTGTAATTTTGAGCCGTTTTTTCCGCCCTTTGTGCTTAGAAAACAATAAAAAACAATATAGAAATTAAACGAAAACTAAAGAAACTATGGTTAAAAGCAATGTAAAGCCCGCTACCGGTAAATTAGGCATCATGGTAGTTGGATTGGGTGCAGTGAGCACCACTTTCATCACTGGCGTTTTGATGACTCGAAAGGGTCTCACCAAGCCCGTGGGGTCAATGACGCAGTACGACAAGATCCGTGTGGGTCGTGGAGCTGACAAAAAATATCTTCACTATAAAGACATCGTTCCCATCGCCGACCTCAAAGATATCGAGTTCGCAGCTTGGGACGTATATCCCGCAAACGCTTACGAGAGCGCCATCAACGCTGAGGTGCTCAAGGAGAAGGACATCAACCCCGTAAAGGACGAATTGCTGAAAATCAAACCGCTCAAGGCCGCTTTCGACAAGAACTACGCAAAGCGCCTCGACGGCGACAACGTCAAGCAATGCAAGGACCGCTGGGATATGACCGAGCAAGTGCGTGAGGACATCCGCAACTTCAAGAAACAGAGCGGTGTCGACCGCGTAGTGGTTCTCTGGGCCGCTTCCACCGAGATTTATGTCGCCCCCGACGAGAAGGTGCACGCTACCATCGAGAGCCTCGAGGCTGCAATGAAGGCCAACGATGTCGACCACATCGCTCCTTCAATGTGCTACGCCTACGCAGCACTCAAGGAGAACTGCCCGTTTATCATGGGCGCTCCCAACACCACCGTCGACATCCCCGCAATGTGGCAACTCGCCGAAGAGACCAAGGTGCCCATCGCCGGTAAGGACTTCAAGACCGGACAAACTCTGGTTAAGAGCGGCTTCGCTCCCATCATCGGCACTCGCATGCTCGGCCTGAGCGGATGGTTCTCGACCAACATCCTGGGCAACCGCGACGGTCTCGTGCTCGACGAGCCCGCAAACTTCCGCACCAAAGAGGTGTCGAAACTCTCTACGCTCGAGTCGATTCTCGTTGCCGACGAGCAGCCCGACCTCTACAGCAACTACTTCCACAAGGTGCGCATCAACTACTACCCGCCGCGCAACGACAACAAGGAAGGTTGGGACAACATCGACATCTTCGGATGGATGGGATATCCCATGCAGATCAAGATCAACTTCCTCTGCCGCGACTCTATTCTCGCAGCTCCGCTCTGCCTCGACCTGTGTCTGCTTATGGACCTCGCTCACCGCGCAGGACGTTTCGGCACTCAGCGCTTCCTGAGCTTCTACCTCAAGAGCCCGATGCACGACTACACCGTCGACGAAATCCCCGTAAACCACCTCTTCCAGCAGTATGTGATGCTGAAGAACGCTATCCGCGAAATGGGTGGCTACGAGGCCGACGAAGAAATCGATTAATATTTGTCGAAATACCAAAATTCAAGCCGAGGGAACTTCCCCCGGCTTGTTTTTTTGTCGCGATGGTTAACGGTCAGCGGATGCGGTCGTGGAAGACATAGCCCAAGTAATTGTTGTTGAGGTCATAGACCTTCACCCACTTTCCGCCGCGCACGTAGTAGACGGTTTCGCCAACATTGAGACGGCAGACGATGGCATAGCCTGTTCCAGGGCCCTGGCGAACGTTCACATAGCTGTCGACCGGGTCGACAATCACTCCGCTCCTAAACTTCGGCTGGTTACTTACAACCGTCCTTGACGGAGAGGGCGAGCTATTCTGTGTCGTGGGCGGCGTGACCACTCTTGTCTCAATACGCTGTACGGTGGTGCTCCGGGATGAGGAATTGTCGCGCAGCATGAAATACAAGCCGAAAACAATACCCACGACAATCGCCAACGACACTAAAACAATAAGCGTGACGAGCAGACCGCGGTTGCCGGAACTCTTGCGTTCAACAGGCGCACGGCCAACTTGTTGAGGCTGAGCGCTATAGTGTAACGGTGCGCCACAGACGGGGCACTGGGTCAGATATTCAGGAACATTGTTCCCACATTTACGACATATCATAATTCAACTGTTTTTTGAGCTGCAAATATACTAAAATATTCGGAACTAATTGCACTTGCCCGAATGAATTTCTACAATAACAGTGCTTTTTATTGGCCGATTGCCATTTTTTTTCTACTTTTGCATTTCAATTCAATACTTTTAGATTATGAGAACAAGACTGATAATGGCTCTGGTGGTGCTGGCGGCAACGCTCTCGGCGGCAGCACACAGGCCTTCGCCACGGATGATTCACCGGAGTTTGATGCTGCGAAAACTCGAGGCCATCAAGCCCGACAAGCCCATCGTGGTGGGTGCGGCACGAACCGCCGAGTACCTGCCGCTGCTCGAGAACAAGCGCGTCGCCCTGCTTAGCAACCATACAGGTATGGTGGGCGACAAGCACACTCTCGACATTCTCGTCGAGAATAAGGTCAACGTGGTCACCATATTCTCGCCCGAACACGGCTTCCGCGGCAACGCCGACGCCGGTGAGAAGGTGAGCAGCGGAGTAGACCCCGTAACAGGCATTCCCATCGCCTCGCTCTACGACGGCAAGAGCCCTATGCCCAGCGCCGAGACCATGAGCGGCATCGATGTCGTAGTGGTCGACCTGCAAGACGTGGGTCTGCGGTTCTACACCTATTATGTGACGATGATCCACATCATGGACGCGGCCGCACGCGACGGCAAGACCGTTGTCGTGCTCGACCGTCCCAACCCCAACATCATGACCGTCGACGGGCCAATCCTCGACATGAAGCTGAAGAGCGGGGTGGGATGGATTCCCATACCCACGGTCTACGGCATGACCATGGGCGAACTCGCTACGATGGTCAACGGTGAGAAGTGGCTCAGTGAGGGTGAGCATCAGTGCAAGCTCTATGTCGTAGAGTGCGGCAACTACTCGCGCCAGATGCGGTATCAACTGCCCGTGGCGCCGTCGCCCAACCTGCCGAACATGCTCTCGGTCTATCTCTATCCCAGCACTTGCTACTTCGAGGGCACACCTATCAGTCTGGGCCGAGGCACCGATGCCCCGTTCCAGCTATACGGTCACCCGTCGATGAAGGGCAGCGGTTGCTCGTTCACCTTCACACCCGAGTCCAGGCCAGGCGCCAAGAACCCGCCGTGCCTGGGGCAGCTGTGCTACGGTGTGGACCTGCGCGGGCTGCCAGCCGATGCCGCCATAGCGCAGGGCGTGAACCTCGAGTATGTGATCGACGCCTACCGACGGTCGGGACTCGGAGAGAAGTTCTTCACCCCGTTCTTCGACAAACTCATGGGCCGCTCCGACATCCGCCAGATGATTATCGACGGGAAAAGCGCCGATGAAATCAAAGCCACTTGGCAAGACGACGTGAAGCGCTTCAAGGCTCAGCGAGAACTTTATCTGCTCTACCCCGACCCCACCGAGGACTACCGTGACATCCCCGCCCCGCCGCTCGCACCCTAAAAAACTTAACTATTGACAACTAAAACTTTCAACTAAAGAATATGACACCCTGGATTGTATTGTCGACCATAGTCGGCTATTTCATACTTCTGTTCATCATCTCGTGGCTCGCGTCACGAAAAAGCGACACTCAGACGGCGCTCACCGGAGGACGGCAGGCACCGTGGTTCATCGTCGCCATCGCCATGATTGGCGCGCCCATCTCGGGCGTGACGTTCATCTCGGTGCCCGGCTATGTCGTAGGCTCGCAGTTCAGCTATATGCAGATGGTGTTCGGTTTCGCAGTGGGATATTTCGTGATTGCCTACGTGCTGATGCCGCTGTTCTTCAAACGTAATCTTGTCTCAATCTACGGATATCTCAACGACCGGTTCGGATCGGTGACCCACAAGACTGGCGCCGTGTTTTTCTTCATCAGTAAGATTCTGGGCGCGGCAGTGCGCTTCCTCGTGGTGTGCGTGTCGCTGCAGCTGCTGGTCTTCGACCCGCTGGGTATACCCTTCTGGATCAACGTCATCGCCACCATAGCGCTGATTTTCCTGTACACTCTTCAGGGTGGTGTGAAGACGGTGATCTGGACCGACACCTTGAAATCGGTCTGCCTGATTCTGAGCGTCGTGCTCTGCGTGGTGTTCATCGCGCGTGAACTGGGATATGACTTCATGGGTACGGTCAAGGCCGTAGCCGGTCACGACAACTCCCGTGTGTTCTTCTTCGACAATCCCAAGGAGGGCTCGTTCTTCTGGAAGCAGTTTGTGGCCGGTATCTTCATGGTAATCGCCACGACGGGACTCGACCAGGACCTCATGCAGCGCACCCTGGCGAGCAAGAACGTGAAAGAGTCGAAAAAAGGTCTGATTGTGAGCGGCATTACGCAGATTTTCGTCGTGGGGCTGTTCCTCGTCCTCGGTATTCTGCTTATGCTCTACGTGAGCAACGCGGGACTCAATATGCCTAAAAAGCCTGACGAACTCTTCAGTATGGTCGCCCAGGACAAGGGCATGCCTGTGGTGGTGCTCATCCTGTTCGTGCTCGGACTGATTGCGGCCGGATACAGCGCGGCAGGGTCGGCGCTCACAGCGCTCACCACGTCGTTCATGGTCGACCTGATGGGTACCGACAAGAAGGCGCTCAGCGAACGGCGGCTGCGGGTCACGCGACGCATCACCCACGTGTCGATGGCAGTGGTGATGGGCGTCATCATCTATGTGTTCTTCCTGCTCAACGACGACAGCGCCATCAAACTCGTATATGCCCTGGCAAGCTACACCTACGGGCCGATTCTCGGACTGTTCGCCTTCGGCATGATGTGCAAGGCGCGCGTGCGCGACCGCCTCGTGCCTATCGTCTGCTTGGCCGCGCCCGTCACCAGCTTTTTTGTGCAGTTGTGGCTCAAAGCGCAATTCGGTTACGAGATGAGTTTCGAACTGCTGCTGCTCAACGCCGCCCTGACCATGCTTGGCCTGGCAATGCTCATACGCACTGACAGGAAATGACAACAACCTCATTCTCAATTGAATAAATATGCTTAAAAACCATCCGGCAGGACTGATTCCAGCCTCTTTAAGCAACATGGTGGAGTGTTTCGGCTTCTACTTCATGAACGCCGTGCTCCTGCTGTTCCTGTGCTCGAAATTCGGTCTCAGCGAGGATACGGCAACCGCCATATATGTGGTGTTCTACACATTTTTCTATCTGATTACCATTGCAGGAGGTGCCTTCGCCGACAGATTGGGCAACTACAAAACGACAGTGGCCGGGGGACTCATTGTGATGGCTTTGGGATACGGCATGCTCGCATACCCTACTCTCGCCGATGCCAGCAGCCACAAAGGATTGTTTGTCTTCACATGCTGCGCTCTGCTTGTGGTGGCTCTGGGTAACGGACTGTTCAAAGGCAACCTCCAGGCAATCGTGGGGCAGATGTACGACCGCTTTGAGGATGATGCAGCCAGCAAAGGACCCGAAGCTCTGAAAGCCGTACAAGGCAAACGAGACAGCGGTTTCCAGATTTTCTACATCTTCATCAACATCGGGGGCTTGGCCGCACCTTTTCTGGCGCCATATCTGAGAGGATGGTGGCTCGAGATAAACTCGCTGCACTACAGCGCGAAGCTGCCGGCTCTTTGCCAGCAATTCCTTGCCGAAGAGTCACAGATGAGCGACGAGGCCGTAGCCAACCTGCGAGCGCTTGCAACCGACGCCAACGGTGGCTCTTTGGGCAACCTGCACGACTTCTGCCAGTACTACCTCGACACTTTCAACACCGGTGTACACTACTCGCTCATTGCTTCGGTGTTCGCAATGCTTATCTCGCTGCTGCTGTTCGCCACCTTCCAGAACAATTTCCCCGAGATTGAGAAAAAGGTAAAGGTCGCATTGTCGCTCGAAGCGCGTAAAGGGTTGGCCGAAAAGGTAAAACGTCGCATAAACGCTCTGTACTGCCTGCTCGCTGTGGCTGTGGTGTTCTGGCTATCGTTCCATCTGCTGGGGCAGTCGCCGTCGGTGCTGGTGAGCGACCTTGTGGGACCTGAGAACAAGGCGCCTTCCGAAATATGGCAAGCCGCCAATCCGTTCTTCGTGATTGTCCTCACGCCGTTGGCAATATGGCTGGTTTCGATGCTCCGGAAACGAGGAAAGAATGTGCCCACCACCCGCAAAATCGCTTGGGGAATGGGAATTGCCGCTATCGTTTACCTGTTCCTCGCTGTCTTCTCCATAATCAAAGGACACCCATCCCATACTGAACTCAACGATATGGATATCGCCGTGCGGGAGGAATTGCAGGCCGGACAGTGGGTGCTTATCGTCACCTATCTTCTGCTATCGCTGGCCGAGGTGTTTATCGTGCCGATCGGAATGTCGTTCGCCTCGAGAATCGCTCCCGTGAGGCACCAGGGTCTGTGCCAAGGACTCTGGCTCGCGACAACAGCACTGGGCAGCCTGTGCGTTTGGCTCGCGCCGCTGCTGTACAACTCTTGGCCGCTATGGGCTTGCTGGGCCGTCCTGCTCGCCGTGGCGCTCATCTCCACTACAGTCATGTTCGCCATGATTCATTGGCTGGAACGCATCGCGCAAGAGTAAACCGCCAAGGCAGAACGGCAACCGCCCCCATAGAATTCGCCGTCATTCGCCGTCAGGTTACATAAATTTGCAGCAAGAATTTTGTGATTTGCGAAGATTGTAGTAATTTTGCGCTCTGAAACTAATCGAAAACAATTATAACCATTAAAATTTACCGTATGTTTAAAAACCAACCAAAAGGATTGTATGTCCTGGCGCTGGCCAACACCGGCGAGCGTTTTGGATACTACACCATGCTGGCCATCCTGCTGTTGTTCCTGCAGGCTAAGTTCGGCTTCAGCACACAGACGGCGGGATTCATTTATTCCACGTTCCTGGCATTAGTCTATTTCATGCCGATGCTTGGCGGTATCATCGCCGACAAATGGAACTTCAAAAAGACCGTCACTCTCGGTATCATCGTTATGTTCCTGGGCTATCTCGTGATGGCCGTCTCGGGACTTACTTCGAGCTCGCTGGCCATTTTGTTCAGCGCATTGTTCCTGATCTCGGTGGGTACTGGTCTGTTTAAGGGCAACCTCCAAGTGATGGTAGGCGACCTCTACAACGAGCCCCGCTACGCCGACAAGCGCGACGTGGCCTTCTCGTTGTTCTACATGGCCATCAACATCGGCGCCATGTTCGCTCCATCGGTCACCGAGGCGTTGTGTAACCTCTCGCTCCACGATGTGGGCATGAACTACGTGTCGGGACTGCCTGCGTTGTGCAACAAAGTCACGATGGACCCCTTGAGTGTGGATGGTGCTAATTTTGTAAACGCCATGCAAGTTTCGGGAGCAAGCACCCTGACCGATTTATCAGGTTACTGCTCCACTTATGTCCACGCCATCACCAAGGGTTATGCCTATGCGTTCGCTGTGGCTTGCGGCTCGATGGTGATTTCCTATCTTATTTACAAAATTGGCGCAAAGACCTATGCTCATGTGGGCAATGCTAAAGCCAAGGCCGGCGAGGGTGCCGCATCCAACGAGCCCGAGCTGAGCAAGGGCGAGACCAAGGCTCGCATCGTGGCTCTGCTTCTGGTCTTCGCCGTTGTCATCTTCTTCTGGATGGTGTTCCACCAGAATGGCGCTACACTCACCAAGTTCGCCGAAATCTACACTTCGCAGTCGGCTTCGGGTTGGACCCGCATCGGCTTCAATGTGTGGGCTCTGGCTACCATCGCCGTAGGTGTTTATGCCGGTTTCTCGCTATTCCAGGGTGAAACCATGAAGACAAAAGGCATTGCCGGACTCATCCTATTGTTGGTTCTTGTAGGCATCGGCTTGTTCTATAAGTTCACACCGTCGCCTGTGACCGGCATCCAGCCGCAGATCTATCAGCAGTTCAACCCGTTCTATGTAGTGGCTCTCACACCGTTCTCGGTGGCATTGTTCGGTTGGCTCGCGAAGAAGAAGAAAGAGCCGAGCGCACCGCGTAAAATCGGATACGGAATGATTGTAGCTGCAATAGCCTACATCATTATGATTTTCGCCTCACTCAAGTTCACATTGCCGCCCACCGAGGGCGCCAGCAGTGTGCTTGTGTCGCCCAACTGGCTGATTTCGACCTACCTCGTACTCACCTTCGCCGAGCTGCTGCTCTCGCCTATGGGCATCTCGTTCGTCTCGAAGGTGGCACCTCCCAAATACAAGGGCTTGATGATGGGTTGCTGGTTCGGAGCTACCGCCATCGGTAACTATCTGGTTTCCATCCCCACCATGCTGTGGGACAAGGTCAACACTCCCATGCTCTGGGGCATCCTGATGGTGATCTGTCTGGTGGCTGCCGCATTCATCTTCTCCATTATGAAACGCTTGGAGAAAGTAGCCAAATAATTAGTTATCAACACAATTAACACGATAGAACTATGAAGAAGATAATATTCATATTCAGCATGGCTGCAATGTTGATGCTGGCTGCTTGCTCGAAGAATGAGGTGAAAATCAATCCCGTAAAGGACGCCGAGAAATTCTCGAAGGAGATAGTGAAGATGGTGGAGGGAACCGATAGCCTCACAACAGAGACGCTTGACTCGCTGCAGGCTCGTGTCGACGTGCTTAAGAACTCCTACATCGAGTTCTACACTTCGCGCCAGGAAAAAATCGACGACCCGAAGCTCAAAGAGACTTACACCGCACAAATCGACACTCTCAAGACCGAACTTGAAGGCAAAGCCAAAGCTCGCATCGACTCGGTGTTCGACGCAAAACGCAAGGAACTCGGCGCAGCCAAATAGCCGAGAAACACATATCCTGAAACCGTAAGGGGGAGATCATGAGGTCTCCCTCTTATATGTTTTCGGGCGCCTCAGGCGCTTCTAACCATTTATTCGATACATTGCTTGGTGTTGTCGCTATTTTTGTGTAATTTTGCCGAATTCAATAGAAATTAAAATAAATATAATTATGAATAACAACGCAAACTTTCCACCTGCCGGGAATACGTTCAACAATGGAGCATTTGGTCAGGAACAGACGGTGATTCAGAACCGTCCTTCATTTCCGCCCGCTACTGCACCGGGTCAACCCTTCCAACCCGCTACTGCACCGGGGCAACCTTTCCCGTCCGCTCCGCCTGTAGCCACTCCGCCAGGCTCACCCAATTCCAAAAAGTTGATTTGGCTGTGGCCGGTGTTGGCCGTGGCGCTTTGTCTGCTTGGCGTAGAAAGTAGAGCCACGCCAAAAAGCGACATCAACTACACAACATACAATCCCGACCTTGTGGCGGCTGCCGACGACGGCGATGCCGAAGCACAGGCTGCATTGGGCGATTGCTATTTTATGGGCTACGGTGTGACAATTGACGACAAACAGGCTTTCGAATTGTATCAAAAATCAGCCGACCAGGACAACGCCTTAGGCCTTTATGGCCTTGGTTCGTGTTATTATAATGGACGTGGCATCGAGCGTGATACCGTTAAAGGTAAGGAATACTTTGCCCAAGCCGGGAAAAAGTTGGTCAAGATGGAAGACAGCGATAACCCAAGAGTGATAACGGCTCTGGGCGTTTGCTATTACAATGGCGATGGTGTTGCGCAGGACTTCGCTGAGGCCGTGAAATGGTTCCGCAAAGCAGCCGAGCAGGGATATGCCGATGCGCAAACCTACCTGGGCTATTGCTATGAAAAAGGCCAAGGTGTTCCGCAGGACTACACCAAAGCGGTTGAATTGTACCGCAAAGCGGCCGAACTGGGGCATGCCCGTGCGCAAAGCAACCTGGGCTATTGCTATGAAAAAGGCCAAGGTGTTCCGCAGGACTACGCCGAGGCTGTGAAATGGTACCGCAAAGCGGCAGAGCAGGGGGATGCCGATGCGCAATACAATCTGGGCTATTGCTATTACAATGGTCAAGGTGTTCCTCAGGACTACGCCGAGGCGGTGAAATGGTTCCGCAAAGCGGCCGAGCAGGGGCTTGCCGCTGCGCAAAACAACCTGGGCTATTGCTATGAAAAAGGCCAAAGTGTTCCGCAGGACTACACCGAGGCGGTGAAATGGTACCGCAAAGCGGCAGAGCAGGGAGAAGCCTATGCGCAACGCAACCTGGGCTTATGCTATTACAATGGCCAAGGTGTTCCGCAGGACTACAATGAGGCTGTGAAATGGTACCGCAAAGCGGTCGAGCAGGGGAATGCCGCTGCGCAAACCAACCTGGGCTTATGCTATTACAATGGCCAAGGTGTTCCGCAGGACTACAATGAGGCGGTGAAATGGTACCGCAAAGCGGCAGAGCAGGGATATGCCTATGCGCAAACCAACCTGGGCGGGTGCTATGACAATGGCCAAGGTGTTGCGCAGGACTACACTGAGGCGGTGAAATGGTACCGCAAAGCGGCCGAGCAGGGGGATGCCTATGCGCAAAACAACCTGGGGGTCTGTTATGCAGAAGGTCAGGGTGTGCCAAGGGATGAGAACGAGGCAGTCAAGTGGTGGCAGAAGTCTGCCCGACAAGGAAATGCGGTTGCCCAACGGAATTTAAGAATATTGGGCAAGTCGTGGTAGAGTTGCAGAGTGACCGGGCTTGACAATCCGCAAGAAACAAACCCGGTTCCAGAGGGCGTTGCAAAACCAAGAATGAGACAGACAACCATTTTTGAATAATTTTTGAAACATATTTTTGAGAAATTTGCTACGCTGCGCTTGCCCTTCGGGCTCCAAACAACATCTATGTCAACATCAATAACGGCTCAGCTGAGATATGGCTTGAGAATCAGCCCGTATGCACTACAAACTGCAAAGACGCTCTTGAGCATATCGTTCAGTTGTTTGCAGTCAAGTTTGACGCTAATCTGACCAACAAGTCGGAGATGATTTACGACACTGTGATGAGCTGGTGATTTCTCATGAGGGTGTGTCATAATTCAAAAGCGGGAACAAATAGCACCGCTGGCGCGGTGGAAATTTATCAAAATTTGATTCTAAAATTTCTCA
>JBGUHM010000039.1:0-50228 GCA_045112115.1 Sodaliphilus sp.
GTTGCGCAGTGCCATCGGGTCGTCGGTAGCCATACGCGGACGAATGCCGTCGGCCGACGGAGCTTCCCAAGCCTCCTTCAACAGAGCGGTACCACGAATCTTGTAGTGTTTGCCATCCTCCATTGAGCCGCGAGCCCAGCTGAGGTCGAGGTCGAGTAGGACACCCATCTGACCACCGTTGCCGCTCCACTCACGCAGGTTGGGCATGTTGTCGGAGCCTCCGGTGCTGTGATAGTAACCAGTCACATAGAACACCTCGCAAGGCTTCGGTGCGAAGTCGAGGTTGACGGGATAGACTGCTGGCTCAACGGTGAGGTCGTTCTGAGCAGCCTCAGGCATCTCCAAAATCACGATAGTCGGGTTGAAGCCGTCGTAGATAAACTTACCCTTGACAGAGGTGCCGGCGAGAGTCGGCGTAGCCTCGACGAAGTCGAGAACGTCGCTGTCCATGCTCAGCTCAATCCAGTTGCCCTCGCCATCGGTAGCGAATGCGATGTGCTGGTCAGCCACCACATCGACGATAGCCAGATCGTTGGCGACAGCCACAAGGTCGTCGGCCTCGGCGGTAGTGAGAATCTCGGCGACAGTGGTCGCTTCAGGAATCTCAACGAAGGTTGCAGTTACGGTGACTGAATTCATTGGCATCAAGAAGGAATACGAGCCTTCGTCAATCTTATTAAGGGTCACGGTAGTATCGGAGACAGCCTCTACCACATTCAAATCCGTGAGTATATACCCCTCATCGGGTGTCACAGTGACGGTGACAATCTGGTCATCGGTGTTGAAAGCCAAATAAGTCTTGTCGGCTGTCACTGTTCCGTTCGCTACTGAATCGATGACGACGGCTCTCGCGGCAACGATGGTCTTATTATTGATGTTATCAACAGTTGCGAGCGTGGAAGTGCCTTCGAGGAGGAAAACGCTGTAGATGCCCAACTTTTCGACGGTATATTTACCTTGTGCTTTGATGCGGTCGGTAGGATTGGTCCATCTCAATTCAATAGTATCAGAGCGTTCAGACGGATATGCATTGTCAGCAGCTCCGATCGCTACGTCGTAGCTATCGCCGTGGATTGCCGTGACATCACCACCAGTGATGTGAATGGCGCCACTTCTTCCGCCACGGGCATTAACGGAGTTCTCGTCGGCTCCACCGCCGATTCCTGGCGAATGGTAACCACCCTTCGCTACGACGGTTCCGCCGCTGATATTTACTTCCATCGCAGGCCATCCACCTGAACCGCCAATACCAGCGCCACCATAATTGCCCTGCTGTCCCGTGGCATTGACAGTACCGCCGGTAATGAAGATACGTCCACCCGTTCCATTACATCCTGCGCCAATACCCGCCGACGAAGCACCGCCAGTAGCATCGACGATACCACCATGGATGTAAATTTGACTTCTTCGACTACCACCGCCTGTATCGTATCCCGAGCCTATACCGGCTGCAGTGGCACCCTTCGTAGTGATGTGACCGCCATTGATGGTGATTATACCGTGGTTACCATTTCTTTCACCACCGATACCGGCGCTTGCGCTTTGCGCGTAATCCACCAGTAATTGTCCCATCTGTTCGCCCTCGCTCTGTGCATAGATGGTGAGCGAATTGGGAATGTCGGCATCCTGCACTGTGATACCTTTTCTGGGGTTGTAAGTCGCACCGTCCATAAGAATCAGATGTACGTCGCCGGTGACGGTGACGCGCTTATCGTCGAATTTCACGTTGCCCTTAGCCACATACCATCCATCGGTGAGCTCGGTCACGTCCCGCATTAACAGCCTATAGTTTTCGCAGACGTCGGGAACCATTTGGTTGGTAATACTGTCATAACTAAGGAATGGGACGGAACCCAGGATTTCAAATGGAAGGTCGTGAGTGCCGCCGTAGTTGCCAATACCATGTATGGTCACGGTATATTCTCCCGGTTCTATGCAGCCTTCGCTGTAGGTGAGTTCATAGTCAACGCCCTCAACGAGGGTGTAAGTAGTGCTGTAATCAATTTTGTGGGTGACCGTAGGCTTGGGGTGCACCTCTTCGCCAGTGTGACCCCATTGTGGGCTGATAGTGAAAGTATAGCCGTCGGCGCTAAGGTCACGGGGCAAAATGTTGAAATGGCCAATCAAAGTGCCCGTGTAAGGACCGCAACCAGTGAGAATTACAGTAGCTACGCCTGCATTGATGTTGTTTTCGTAGGCTACTTGGTAGTTGTAACCGTAGGAAAGCGTGTTGTCGTCAACGTGCACCACAAGCGACGACGCTATTTGGGCTTTTGATGTGTAAACCATGTCGGGGATGGAGTCGATGGTACCTGTGGAGATGTCAATCAGGCTGTCGATATATGAGCCGGTGACAATCACGGGACCATCGAAATCTCTCAATCTTTGTTCGTCAGCATCCATCGTGTAGGGGGCGCTCAGCGTGCCGGTATTGACGCTGTATTTGAAGAATATCTTGTCTTCTGGCAGGTCGTAGGCGAACTTAAACGTTGCGGGCGACGCATAGTAGTCAACGTTCTTGTAAGTTTTGGAGGGGGTGCCGTCGCTGATGGTCACGCGCTCGCCGGCGGTGACGGTAGCCACCAGTTTCATGTTCGAACTGTTGGAGTTATAACCCATCGACTTGGCGTAGTAACAATTTGTCGGCTTCGGGACTGCGCAGTAGGTGTAGCCCTTCCAGGACATATCGACGTCAATTTCACCCGGAACAAAGAAGCAGTCGACAAAGAAGCAATTATTGTTGGAATAGGATTGTTTCCCGATGAATCCACTCCACTCATTTGTGTTAGGACCATACATGTTGCCATCAAACACGCAGTTGGTGAACGTGATGCCATGGGCGTCGCCCACAGAGCCTAAGAAACCGCCATGATTGCCGTGGCCATTATAGGTGCCGTTCATCGTGGCACTCACGACGCAGTTGGTGATGTTGTTGTTTGAGCCTGCCGTCGTACCAATGAGACCGCCGGTGAACTGTGCCGAGGTGTTGATGGTGCCGGCAACAGTGAGGTTGGTGATCGTGGCGCCATTTACAGAGCAGAACAAGCTCTTTGCATTCTCAGTGATGTTCAGATCGGCCGTGATGGTGTGCCCCTGTCCGTCGAATGTGCCGCCGAAGGTTGTTTCCATCATGAAGGTCACCGGCTCGGTAATGTCGGCGGTGAGCTTGGCGTTGGCGTCGCTCGGGGCAATGCCCTCGCTGAGCATGATGGTGAACACACGCCAATCAAGTGCGCTGCCGATGAGATATGCGCCGTCTCCGTCGGTGGGAAGAGACTTCTGCACCATGTGGGCATAGAGCGTCAGATTATCGGTGATGGGAGTGGTGAAGTCGAAAGGCTCGGCAGCTCCATCTTCAAACCATCCGAGGAAGAGCCATCCCTCCACATTGGGAGCGTCGGGTTCCTCTACTACGTGGTTCTCGGAGATAATCTGCCGGTTATACTCTTCGCCGTTCAACATAAACGACACCGTGTATTTGTTGACGAACAACGGTGCGAGAGTGATGCCATTGAGATTGTCGCTGGCAGTCACCTCCTCGCCGGTATCGGCATTCTTAAATGGTGCGTTCATGGTCACATTCGCCTTGACTTTCGACATGTAGATGCGGTCGTCCAGCGAAGTCCAGTCAAGAATCAACGTGGCATCGTCTTTGCAGTTCGAATAAGCGTAACCGGGCCCTACAGCGGAGCCATAACCACTACCCTCATTAGCAGTGAGATGCACGTTGCCGCCGCGGATGGTGAGCGTGCCGCCATTACTGCCTTTGTAAAACCTGTTATAAGTCATATTATAGTAGCCTCCGCCGCCGATGGCACTAGCGCCGCCGTAATATGGGGAACCAGGATTGTTGGTGGTCACCGTCACGGAGCCTCCATTGATGGTGATGTCACCGCCGTCGCCGCAGCTCATACCACTGCCGCCGCCACCGATGCCGGCGCCATATTCGCCGGGAGCGATGTTGAGAACACCGCCGTTAATCACGAGTTTGCCGCACGATTGTTGTGCCCGTCCTCCGATGCCGGCATGGTATTCGTAGGCATTTTCCGACGTTGCCGTCAGAGCACCCGTACCGCCGCTCTGACAGTAGATGTCCAGCTCGTTGCCTACCTCGAGAGTGATACCCTTGTGTACTGTGAGCGTTGCGCCGTCGGTCAAGATAAGGTGCACGGTACCGTACACCGTAACACAGGTATCGGCAAATGTCACATCGCTGCTCACCACGTACCATCCGCTATTCCAGTCGATAAGCTGGTTGGTCACCGTGGTATAACTGCCGGCCGCCAGTGTTTTGGTCTCACCGAACTGGTCAAGATAGGTCACATCCTGCGCTTGTGCCGCCATTGGCACAAGCCCTGTCGCCATCATCGCCAGTAGTAATGACGACAGCCATGATTTGAGTCTTGATTTTACCATAAGTGATGTTTATTAAAAGGTGAATAATTATTGGTTTTTATCATTGTTTTCGGTATATTCTCCGGAATCGCCTGACTTAGGCGGCCCGAACTCGTCAGGATGGCTACGTATATATTTAGTGGCTCTGACCAACAGATAAACGAGGCATGCTATGCACACCGCCATTATGCTGTAGAGTATGATTTCTAAAAGAGCCATAATTTCCGATTTTCTACACCCCAAATTTACGACATATATAATAAAAAAAGTTTCCTCTCGCCGTAAATACGCTTAGAGGAAACAAAAAATACGCTCAGAGGAAACTTTTTAGGAAAATCGGCCCAAATTTTTATAATTTCTCATAAAAAACGCGCGACAGATTTCAACCTGTCGCCAACAAACAGAGGCACACACCTGCCTTTGGAAACAATTTTTGCGTCAATTACGCGGATACACCCCGCCGGTGGCTGCAAGAAGAGTGTTACGGAGCAGCGATGCGATAGTCATGGGCCCTACGCCACCCGGCACCGGCGAAATAGCCTTGCATTTTGGAGCGACAGCGTCGAAATCGACATCGCCCCAGAACTTCCAGCCACCCCGGACGCTGTCGTCATGCACACGTGTTGTCCCCACATCGAGAACCACGGCGCCATCTTTCACCATATCGGGCGTGACGAAACGCGGCACGCCTATGGCCACTATAAGGATATCGGCCATACGCGTGATTTCGGTTAAGTTTTTCGTTGCCGTGTGGCACACAGTCACGGTGCAGTTGCCGGGATAAGACTTCTGCATGAGCAGAGTGGCAGCAGGCCTCCCAACCAGATTGCCACGCCCGAGAACCACACAGTGCTTGCCCTCGGTAGCGATGCCGTAATGGTGAAGCAGCGTGAGTATACCCTGCGCGGTTGTGCTCTGGTAGCAAGGCAGTCCCAGGGCCAATCTTCCCACATTGATGGGATGGAAACCGTCGACATCCTTTCGGTAATCGACAGCCTCGATAACTGCCTGCTCATCGACCTGTTGCGGCAGCGGCAGCTGCACGATGAACCCGTCGACGTCAGGGTCGCTGTTGAGTGCCGCCACAGCCTGGAGCAATTGCTCCTGTGTTACGTCGCTGTCGAATCGCACCACGTTGGCGGTTATTCCGCACTCCTGGCAGGCCTTCATTTTGTTTGCGACATATGTCTCGCTGGCGCTGTCATGTCCGACGAGCACAGCCGACAGATGCGGCGGACGGCGGCCATTGTCCACCATCCGTCGTACCTCGGCGGCAATCTCCGCCTTGATTTCGGCCGCTATTTTCCTGCCGTCGATCAGCAAGTTGATAAGTATAAGCTAATGACTTATTTGCGCTTTTTCTTCATCTGACGCGCCTGGCGCATCATCTTCATCGGTCCACCAGCGGTGGTCATCTTGTGCATCACCTTACGGGTCTGGTCGAATTGAGTGATCAGACGGTTCACCTCCTGAATCGAGGTACCGCTACCCTTGGCGATACGCTGACGCCGGTGTCCGTTGAGCACCTCGGGATGCTCGCGCTCCTGTGGCGTCATCGAGTAGATAATGGCCTCGATGCCCTTGAAAGCATTGTCGTCGATATCGAGGTCCTTGATGGCCTTGCCCACACCCGGAATCATCGAAGCGAGATCCTTGATGTTACCCATCTTCTTGATTTGCTTGATTTGAGCGAGGAAGTCGTTGAAGTCGAACTGGTTCTTTGCGATTTTCTTCTGAAGCTTGCGGGCTTCTTCCTCGTCGTACTGCTGCTGCATACGGTCGACGAACGACACGATGTCGCCCATGCCGAGTATGCGGTCGGCCATACCAGCCGGCCGGAATGGGTCAATGGCCTCCATACGCTCACCGGTACCCACCCACTTGATGGGCTTGTCGACCACCGAGCGAATCGAAAGCGCTGCACCGCCACGAGTGTCACCGTCGAGTTTGGTAAGCACCACACCGTCGAAGTCGAGACGGTCGTTGAAAGCTTTCGCCGTGTTGACGGCGTCCTGACCGGTCATCGAGTCGACGACAAACAGAGTCTCGGTGGGATTGATAGCGTTCTTGATAGCGGCGATCTCCTGCATCATCTGCTCGTCGACAGCCAGACGACCTGCGGTATCTACAATCACCAGGTCGTAGCCCTTGCTACGGGCCTCGGCGATGGCGTGCTGAGCAATTTCCACCGGGTTCTTGCTTTCGGGCTCACTGTAGACGGGCACGCCGATTTGCTCGGCGAGCACCTTCAGCTGCTCGATAGCAGCCGGACGGTAGACGTCGCAAGCCACCAGCAACGGTCGCTTGTTCTTCTCGTTCTTGAGCTTGCGCGCGAGTTTTCCGGTAAACGTGGTCTTACCAGAACCTTGCAGACCCGACATGAGAATGACAGCCGGCTCACCGTCGATGTTGAACGGTGCCTGCTCGCCACCCATGAGTGCGGTGAGCTCGTCGTGTACAATCTTCACCATGAGCTGACTCGGCTTGAGTGAGTTAATCACATTCATTCCGAGCGCTTTCTCCTTCACAGTGTCGGTGAAGGTCTTCGCCACTTTATAGTTGACGTCGGCCTCGATAAGAGCCCGGCGCACGTCTTTCAGGGTTTCGGCAACATTTATTTCGGTGATTTTGCCTTCACCTTTGAGGATCTTGAACGATCGTTCAAGTCTTTCGCTTAGATTTTCAAACATATGTAATTAAATAGTTTCGTTTACTTCAGGGGGTCAGTCAATCAGACGGTTGGTTTCGGTGTCGGGGAAAATCACCTTCGGACGGAAGTCACGTGCCTCTTCGGGAGTCATCAGAGCGTATGACATGATAATGACGATGTCGCCTGGCTGAACACGCCTGGCTGCGGCACCGTTAAGGCATATCTCACCCTTTCCACGCTCACCGGCGATGACATAGGTGTCGAGTCGCTCACCGTTGTTGTTGTCGACAATATACACGCGTTCTCCCTCGACGATTCCAGCTGCGTCGATGAGGTCCTGGTCGATGGTCACACTGCCAATGTAATCGAGATTGGCACCTGTCACCTTCACGCGGTGGATTTTGGATTTTACGACTTGAATAAGCATATTTCTTCTGATTTATTGTCGTTGTTGTTTAATGGCGGTTGTCCTTGTAAGTGATGTTGTCGATTTCGCGCACGTCGCCGCAGTAGACGGTGATGCACCCGACAATGTAGTCGCTGTCGTTCCAGTCGTCGACCGGTTGCAGCGTAATGCCGTCGACAATCGAGAAGTACTCCACCTCCATCTCGGGCCATGCGTTGATGGTCGCCACGACCCAGTCGTGGGTCTGCTCGACGGTGTGGTTCTGAGCCGCGAACTCGAGACTTGCCTTGAGCGTGCGGTAGATGGCAGGAGCGACCTGACGGACCTGTGGCGTGAGCCGCACGTTCCGGCTACTCTTAGCCAGACCGTCATTTTCACGCACACATGGGCATTGCACCACTTCGAAGTCGAACCCGAGCTGACGCATCATCTCGCGAATGACAGCGATTTGCTGGAAGTCCTTCTCTCCGAAATAAGCCCTAGTTGGCTGCGAGAACTCAAAGAGCTTGCTCACGATCTGGCACACGCCGTTGAAATGACCTGGACGCATTGCGCCTTCCATCACCTGAGCCACCGGCCCGAGATCAAACACCCTGGTGTCGGGTTCGGGATATATTTCGTCGACCGTGGGCATGAATGCGATGTCGACACCGCATGATTCGAGAAGCGCCGCATCGGCCTCGGCCGTTCGAGGATAAGTGCGCAGGTCGTCCTGGTTGTTGAATTGCGTTGGGTTGAGGAAAACACTCACCACAACGATGTCATTTTCCTTACGAGCACGGTCGACGAGCGACTTGTGACCCTCGTGCAATGCACCCATTGTAGGCACCAAACCAATAGTTTTCCCTTGTTGACGGAAGGCCGCGACAGCTTGCCTCAACTCGTCCACTTTGCTGATAATTCTCATTTCAAATTCCAATTGGCGTCAAAAAAATCGCCGCAAAGTTAATAAAAGATTTTAAAACACACGTCTTATACCTTATAAAAAATGCTTTGCCTCCATTTGGGCGAGCATTATCGCTCTCCGGACTGGTAAGATTGCCTTTGGCCTGAAAGGTTTAACGGGCAAGGCATAAAAACATGATTACCATCACTGCCGCAGTCGCTGGTATGCCAGGCGTTCGTCACCGTTGAGGAGGTAGATGACGCCGCAGTAGGAGAAGCCGAGACGTGGAAGTAGATGCCGCATGATCACATTGTCGCGGTGAGTGTCGATTCTGATGTTGTCGGTGATAGAGAAGCAGTATTCAACGAGTGCAGCGAGTAAGCCGTGTGTGCCGTGTCCGGCGGCGATGCGGTGAATCACGAGGTAAGGCTTTGTGTCGTCGAGCCACTGGCCGTCGTAGATTTTGTCGTAGGTGGGCTCGGGGCTTGGCAGTGCAGTAAAGCATCCGACGGGCTGCCCGTTGCTCAGCATCAGATAGCTAGCGCCGCAAGCGATATCCTTCTCGAAGACGTCGGCCGAAGGATAACCGTTCACCCATTGAAATCGGTTCCCACTCTGCCGCATCGTCTCTTTGGCCTGGGCCGCGAGCTGCAGCAGAGTGGGAATGTCGTGTGATGTCGACTTACGAAAAGTGAAGCCGTTGATTACGGTAGGAGTCACCTTACTTCGAAGTTGATGGCATTATGTCCCATGAGGGTCTTGTAACCGTCGACCTTTCGCAGCAGACGCAGGTTCAAGTATGGGTTTTCGTTGACCATTGCCTCGTATTTGCTTCCATAACCGTTGGCAAGAGCCGAAGTCCAGTATTCCATGCCCTTATCGTTGTCGCCAATGAAACTCATGAGCACGGCGGCGTAAAAGTAGCTTTGACCGCCCGGCAGGATATTATCGTTGATGATTTTCTGTGCCCATGCACGAGCTTCCTCGTCGCGTCCCACCTCGTGGAGTGCGAAGCCTTTGAGCGACGACATCATGCCGTTGTCGTTGGCAATCACCTGGTTGCAGTCGGCGGCAGCGGCATCGGCCTGATTGGTGCGGTACTTGTAAATCCAAGCTCTGGTGAGGAGCAGTTCGCTGTTAGCGGGAGCGACGGCGAGCCCTTCGTTGAGGGTGCGTATAGCGAGGTTGTTGTCCTTAGCGCCGAGGTATATCCTTGCCTTGCCGAGGAACGCCTCGACCTGGTTGCGCGCGTCGAGTTCGATAGCGTGGTCATAGGCCGATATGGCATCTCCGTTCTTCCCCATAGCGCTGAGAATGTTGCCACGCTGGGTGAAGTATAGAGCCTCGCTGTTGTTGAGTTCGATAGCGCGGTCGATGTGCTTGAGGGCGTTGTTGAAATCGGTGAGGTGATACTCGCAGAGGGCTGCGTCGCTGAAGATGGCGTCGTGAGTCATCAAGTCGTTGTCGAGCAGCCCCTTGATGTCTTTCATTGCCTGTCCGTAATGGTTGTGGTTTGCAGCGATAGAAGAACGAATGCGGTAGAGCACACCCACGCGCGGAGCCTCGTCGGCTGCTTGTTTGAGCACGTTCATCACCTCGTCGTAGTGAGTGTCGCTGAGTGCGAACAGACGTTCAATCGACATACCGTTGTCGTCGCTCGAAATCATTCCCAGCAGATAGGTCTGAGCGGCAGCCGTGGGCAGGTTGGCCTGCTCGAGGATGTCGCCTTTGTTCATGTAAACCATGGGGTTGGCGGGATAAATCTCAATAGCCCGGTCGACCCATTTGATTGCCTCGTCGATATTGTTACGCTTGATTTCGACCTGTGCCAGACCGTACATTGCGTTATAGTTGCGGGTATCACGGCGCAGCAGAGACTCATAGTTCTGATAGGCACTGTTGTAGTCACCCAGCTTGTATCCCAAGCGTGCCGTCATCTCGATTACAGCGGGCGATGTCGGGCTGATTTCAGCGGCTTTTGTGAGGTCCTCGCGCTCGAGTTGTAGGTCTCCTCTGGCATCATAAATCGAAGCGCGCATCATCAATTCGTCGAGCATCAGTTCTTTCTCTTTTTTCGGTGTGAGCGAAATAGCGCGGTTGATGTCGACCAGCGCTGAATCGAGTTTGCCGAAGTTGAAATACTGACCTGCGCGCATGTAAAGCGTTGTGTAGTCGTTGGGGTCTTTCGCCAGGTGCTCGTTATAGACTTTCATAACGGCATCGTTGATACGCTGGCGAAGTGCCTCATCAGGGTCATTTTCAACGCTTTGCGCACTCATACTGATGGCGGTGATCGCCAACAGCATTATCCACAAAAAATGTCTTATCTGTTTCATTTCAAGTAATTTTTCGAGTATAAATCGGGCAAAAGTAATTAAAATTATCCAATAGGACACCTTTTTAGCATAAAATAACATTATTTTTTGAGTAAGAAGAGTATGTAAAGCGTGGTAAAGCGTGGGACACTACTTTGGCAATTCCGATTTTTTAACCACGGATTTCTCGGATTTTTGCGGATGGGGGGAGGGATGGGAGGCGCTTGGGTGTGAAATGCTTTTAATTTGGTGATTTTATTATTTAATGTGTTTTTTGTTGTGAAAGTAGTGCTATGTCGAAAATAATTAGTACTTTTGCGGTTTGATAAAGCCGTTGTTGTTGCGCGTGCGCGACGGCGGCTCCGAGTGCCGCGGATTGTTCGACCGGCGTAATAGTATGCGCGTCAGCACATTGCCGACGCCTGTCGATTAACGTGCGTCACTGTGACCGGAATAAAAATAGTAGGACAAACGTAAAACAAAAGTCATCGCAATGATGGCGCCATAGATAGAAAAAATGAAATATACCTTATCGTTGAACGAGGCAGCCGAGGTTTTGCTGCAAGGCAAACCCGTTGTTCTTGACGAGTCGACCTGGGCTCGCATCGACCGCGGCTACGCGTTCCTGAAAGAGTTCAGCCAGGACAAAGTGATATACGGCATCAACACCGGTTTCGGCCCGATGGCGCAATGGCGTGTCGGCGACCAATATCTTCACGACCTGCAATATAACATCATCCGCAGCCACTCGACCGGCGCCGGCAAACCGCTTGAGCCTCGCTATGTGAAGGCCGCGCTGTTGGCTCGCCTGTGCCAGCTGTCGCAGGGCTATTCGGGCATCCACCGCCAGGCTGTGGAACTGCTTCAGGAGTTTGTTAACCGCGATATTCTGCCACTGATACCCGAGCACGGCAGCGTTGGCGCCAGCGGCGACCTTGTCCAACTGGCTCACATCGCGCTCACGCTCATCGGCGAGGGCGAAGTGCTCTACCGCGGCGAATGGCGCGGGGCAGGTGAAGTGCTGAAAGAGTGCGGCTTGGAGCCACTTTCGATCCACATCCGCGAGGGTCTGTCGTTGACCAACGGCACGTCGGTGATGACGGGCATAGGCATCATGAACCAATTCGACGCCGAGCGG
Organism: Sodaliphilus sp.; assembly: GCA_045112115.1. Lineage (GTDB taxonomy): Bacteria > Bacteroidota > Bacteroidia > Bacteroidales > Muribaculaceae > Sodaliphilus. Next base: position 11,791 of record JBGUHM010000039.1, read on the forward strand.
CTAATGCACTGGGCTTTGCTGAGTTCGGTGTGGATCAACGAGGTTACGGAGTCGTACGACGACTTCATGTCGGTACCGATGCAGTCGGTGCGCCGTCACGAAGGTCAGCGGTGGGTTGCCGAGCAGCTCCGGGCGCTGGCCGCTGGCGGACAGTGCATGAAGAAGCGCGAGCACGAGCTCTACAACAGCGGTCACACCGAGGTGTCGACCTTCAGCCACAAGGTACAGGCCTATTACTCGCTTCGTTGCGTGCCCCAGATTCTGGGTCCGATACGCGAGACGCTGGAGAACTCACGTCGCGTACTCGAGGAAGAGCTCAACTGCGCGAGCGACAACCCGATTGTCGACCCTGAGACCGGAAACGTGTACCACGGCGGCAACTTCCACGGCGACTACATCTCACTCGAGCAGGACAAGGTGAAGATTGCGTTGGTGCGCATGGTGATGACTGCCGAGCGTCAGCTCAACTACCTCTTCCACGACCGCATCAACGGCATACTGCCACCGTTCCTGAACCTGGGCACACTCGGCCTCAACTACGGCATGCAGGCCTGCCAGTTCACTGCCACATCGACCACCGCTGAATGCCAGACGCTGGCAATGCCCAACTACGTGCACAGCATACCGAACAACAACGACAACCAGGACATAGTGAGCATGGGCACAAACACGGCGCTGATCACCAAGCATGTAATCGACAACGCCTACCAGGTGTTTGCCGTACATATGATTGCCCTGGCGCAAGCCACCGACTGCCTGAAGCTTGCCGACCGTCTGGCTCCCGCCACCCGCTCGGCCTACGACGAGATACGCGCGCTGGTGCCGCTGTTTGTGGCCGACACACCGTTCTACGAGGACCTGACCGCCGTGGAGAAATATTTACGCGAAAAAGAAATAAACCCATAAAGATATGAGATACGCATTAGTGACCGGAGGCTCGCGAGGAATAGGACGAGCCATAGCATTGGAACTGGCGAAACAGGGACTGCCGGTGGTGATTAACTACCAGAGCAACCGTGAAGCCGCCGAGCAGACAAAGGCTGATATTGAGACAGCAGGAGGACAGGCCGAATTGCTGCCGTTCGACGTGAGCGACGCCGCAGCCATCGAGAGCGCCGTGGAGCAGTGGCAGAACAGCCACCCCGACGACTATATCGACGTGCTGGTGAACAACGCCGGCGTCAGGCGCGACAACCTGATGATTTTCATGCAGGACGAACAGTGGCAACAAGTAATCGACACCACGCTCAACGGCTTTTTCTACCTCACCCGCCGCCTGCTGAAGGACATGCTCACCCACCGTCACGGACGCGTGGTGAACGTCACCTCGCTGAGTGGAGTGAAAGGCATGCCCGGACAGACCAACTACTCGGCAGCGAAAGCGGCAGTGATTGGCGCGACGAAGGCGCTGGCGCAGGAAGTGGCCCAGCGCAAGGTCACGGTGAATGCAGTAGCCCCTGGATTTATCGACACCGACATGACGAAAGACCTCGACCAGTCGCAGCTTAAGCAGCTGGTGCCGATGCGCCGTTTCGGCAAGCCCGAAGAGGTTGCGTCGCTGGTGGCGTTCCTGGCCTCGGACAACGCGGCCTATATCACCGGCCAGGTTGTTCAGATTAACGGAGGTCTGTACACTTAAGTCACAAGGGTTAAGTTATTAAATTTTATCATTTGTTATGAAACAACGCAGAGTAGTGATAACCGGCATGGGAATTTGGTCATGCCTGGGAACAGATATTGAACAAGTGGAGCAGTCGCTCCGCATGGGTCGCAGCGGCATCGGCTACGATCCCCGCCGAACCGAATACGGTTACCAGTCGGGTCTGACCGGAGTGGTGGAAACGCCGCAACTGAAAGGCGTGCTGCACCGCCGTCTTCGTGTGGGCCTGTCGGAAGAAGCGGCCTACGCAGTGATGGCTACGCGCCAGGCTTTCGCCCAGGCGGGCATCGACGACGCATTCCTCGACGCGCATGAGGTGGGCATCATTTTCGGCAACGACTCGTCGGCCCAGCCTGTGATTGAAGCAGCCCGCATCATGGACGAGAAGCACGACTCGGCGCTTCTCGGTTCGGGACTGATATTCCAGTCGATGAACTCGACCGTGACGATGAACCTGAGCGCCATCTACAAGATACGCGGCATCAACCTGACAGTGAGCGCTGCGTGCGCGAGCGGTTCGCACTCGATAGGTCTGGGTTACATGCTCATCAAGCAAGGCCTGCAAGAGGCTGTGCTTTGCGGCGGCGCTCAAGAGACAAACTACTACTCGATGGCAACATTCGACGCACTGGGGGCATTCTCGAAGCGCAACGACGACCCGACACGCGCCTCCCGTCCATTCGACCGCGACCGCGACGGTCTGATACCGAGCGGCGGTGCTGCGGCAGTGGTGCTCGAGGACTATGACAGCGCCGTGGCCCGCGGTGCCACCATCCTCGGCGAGGTGGTGGGATACGGATTCTCGTCGAACGGCGGCGGCATCTCACAGCCCAGCGACGAAGGTTCGGTAATCGCGATGAGCCGCGCTATGGCCGACGCCGGCATCGACGCCGACGCCGTCGACTACATCAACGCCCACGCCACGTCGACGCCTCAGGGCGACATGTTCGAGGCGATGGCCATCGACCGTCTGTTCCGTGGCCGCCGGGCTCTGGTGAGCAGCACCAAGAGCATGACGGGCCACGAATGCTGGATGGCCGGAGCCAGCGAGGTGGTATACTCGCTGATTATGATGCAGAACAATTTCGTGGCGCCGAACATCAATTTTGAGAACCCTGACGAATACAGCGAGCACCTCAATCTCGCCACCACCGCAGTGGATCGCGAACTCAACGTGGTGCTGAGCAACAGTTTCGGTTTCGGCGGCACCAATTCAGCTTTAGTAATCAAAAAAGTGAAACAATGAATCTTTCTGAACCCCTGAAGAAAGCATACAGCGGCGAACGCCTCAGCGCTCGCGAGGCCCAGGCCAAAGCCGAATGGATAGCCATCGGCCCCATAGTGTTTCAGGCATCGCGCCTGATGCTCAAGTTCGGTATCCTACAGATGCTCCGCGAGAGCGACCCCGGCATGACCATCGACGAGGTGGCGCAGGAGACGGGTCTGTCGGTATATGCGGTGAAGGTCCTCATGGAGGCTTCACTGACCATAGGCACCGTGATTGTCGACCCCGACAGCGAGCGTTTCTCGCTCAGCAAGACCGGTTGGTTCCTTATTACCGACCCGGCGACGCGCGTCAACATCGACTTCAACCACGATGTGAACTACGAAGGATGGTTCCACCTCGAAGAGGCCCTTCGAGAAGGCCGTCCCGCCGGACTGGAGCATTTCGGCCCGTGGCCCACCATCTACGAGGGCCTGTCGTCGCTCCCAGAGCAAGTGCAGAAGAGTTGGTTCGGATTTGACCATTTCTACAGCGACAGCGCCTTCGCGCAGGCGCTTGAGGTGGTGTTCTCGTACCGTCCCCGCACTATACTCGACGTGGGCGGCAACACCGGCAAATGGGCGTTGCAATGTGTGGCGCACGACCCCGACGTGAACGTCACCATCATGGACCTTCCCCAACAGGTGGAGATGATGGAGCGCGCCACCGCCGGAAAGCCTGGAGCCGAGCGCATCGACGCTTTCGCGACGAACCTGCTTGACCGTTCCAACTCGTTCCCCGGAAACCGTCACTACGACGTGATCTGGATGAGCCAGTTCCTGGACTGCTTCGGAGAAGACGAGATTCAGAGCATCCTCGAGCGCGCCGCCGCCATCATGGACGGCGAGAGCCGCGTGATGATTATGGAGACGCTGTGGGACCGTCAGCGTTTCGAGCCGGCCGCATTCTGCCTGACAATGACGAGCCTGTATTTCACCGCGCTGGCCAACGGCAACAGCAAGATGTACAACACCGACGACCTCACGAGGGTAATCGCCGCCTCGGGTCTGGAAGTGGAAGCCATCCACGACCATCTGGGCCAGGGCCACAGCATCCTCGTGTGCCGCAAACGAAAATAAATTATTACTCATCAATAAAACTTTGAAAGAATGACAAGACAAGAAATTGAAGAAAAAGTAAGAGTGTTTCTAATCGACGATCTCGAAATCGAAGAGGAAAACATCACTCCCGATGCTTTGCTTAAAGACGACCTGGGCATCGACAGCCTCGACTTTGTGGACATAGTTGTGATTGTCGAGAAGCAGTTCGGTTTCAAAATCAAGCCTGAGGAGATGGCCGACGTGAAGACGCTCAGCCAGTTCTGCGACTATATCGAGACAAAAGTAGGCAACGCCTAAGCGACATCATGAGCGAGGAGACCACCCACGACAACGGGCAGCAGCAATGGAGCGGCGGCACCGACGGCAGCAACTGGATGCACCGTGCCCTCATTGCCTCGATCAAGTATATCAACATCCGCTTGATATACTTTGGCATGGCCGTGCTGGTGGTACCGTTCTACCTTCTGTTCAGCCGCAAGGGGTATCGCGCCATCTACCGCTATTTCAGGCAGCATCACCACTTCGGGCGTTTCAAGTCGTTCGCCTACACCTACTACAACCACTATCGATTCGGACAAGTGGTAATCGACCGTTTCGCGGTATACGCCGGGAAGAAATTTGAATTCGAGGTAGAAGGCAACGACGACTTCCTCGACCTGTATCACGGCGACGAAGGCTTTATGATATTGAGCAGCCATGTGGGCAACTACGAGATGGTTGGTTACGCCTTTGAGGTGAGCGACAAGAAGTTCAATGCGCTGGTGTATCCAGGAGAGGCGAAGGCCATTATGGAGAACCGCGTGCGGCTGTTCAGCGGCAACAACATCAGCATGATAGCCGTGAGCAACGACATGTCACACATCATCAAGATGAGCCAGGCGCTGGCCAACGGCGAGATACTGAGCATCTTCGGCGACCGCATCTTCGGTTCACCGCGATATATCGAGTGTGAGTTGCTGGGATCGCCTGTGCGCCTGCCTCTTGGGCCGTACTCGCTTGCCGTACAGCGCGAGGTGCCAGTGCTGACGATGTTTGCCATCAAGCAGAGCGCGAAACGCTACAAGATTGTGGCCCACCGACTACAGTTGCCCTCAGGCTATGAGAAGGCAAAGCGCCTGGAGAAAGCCGAAGCCATCGCACACGAGTATATAAGACAGCTCGAGTCGATAGTCAAGCTACATCCGGAGCAATGGTTTAATTATTTTGATTTTTGGAATGACGACAAATGATATTAAAATAGAGGAGCTGGACATCCAGCTACTCATCCCGCAGCGGCCACCATTCATCATGATTGACCGCCTGGTGCATTTCGACCCCGTTGTTACCAAGACCGAGACGCTTGTTCGTCCCGACAATCTTTTCGCCGAGGGAGAATACCTTAATTCGTGCGCACTGGTGGAGAACATCGCCCAAACGTGCGCCGCCCGCATGGGCTATGTGAACTACATTACCCAAGAGAAGGTGAAGCTGGGATTCATAGGCAGTATCAAGAACCTGAAAGTGTTCCGCAAGGCACGAGTCGGCGAGCGTTTGCTCACCACCATCACCGCCATCAAGGACATTATGCAGGTGTCACTTATAGAGGCCACGATAGCCGTTGGCGACGAAATCATTGTCACATCAGAGATGAAAATCGCCTTGAGCGACATCGATGCACAATAAAAACTTACACACATGAGAAAGAAACAACAGCCGGAAAAAACGCTCAAAGCCTCGAAGACGCTCGACATCCGCTTCAGCGAAGTGGACTCGATGAAGGTTGCGTGGCATGGTTCCTACGCGATGTATTTCGAGGATGCGAGAGAGGAATTCGGCCGTAAATACAATCTGGAGTACCTGCGCATAGCCGGTAAGGGATTTTTTGCGCCGCTGGTCGACCTACAGTTCCACTACCGCAAGCCCATCCTGTATGGCACTCATCCACGAATCGACATCTACTATCGCCCGACCGAGGCGGCAAAGATAGTGTTTGACTACGAGATACGCGACCCGGAGACCGAAGAGCTGCTGGCCAGCGGCCGCAGCGTTCAGGTGTTCATGGACCAAGACCTACAGCTGGTATGGAGCACTCCGGACTTTTATCAACAATGGAAAGAACTTTGGGGCATGGCATGATAGTCAAGTTGAGCGACAACATATTTTCCCCGTTGGGCGAGACTACGCTGGACAACTACCGGCGTGTGGCCCGTGGCGATAGCGAACTCCGCCACCGCGAGGGTGTGCTCGACCTGCCTGAAGGTTTCACGGCATCGCTGTTCGCCTCCGGCGGCATTCCCATGCTCGAAGGCCACACCCGCTTTGAGAGCCTTGCCATCGCATCAGTGGCCCGAGCGCTGGAGTCGACCGAGGTCGACGCATCGTCGGGCCGCACACTGTTCGTAGTGTCGACCACCAAAGGCAACGTGGAACTGCTCGACCGCCGCTATCGCGGCGACTATGAGGCCTCGCGCGTGACGCTTGGCGCTTCGGCTGCTCTCATATCCCAGCATTTCGGCAACCGTCGCACTCCGCTGGTAGTGTCGAACGCCTGCATCTCGGGCCTATGCGCCCAGATTGCCGCCGTTCGCGCCATCGAAAGCGGTTCTTGCGACACAGCCATCGTTGTGGGTGCCGACGTCCAGTCGCGCTTCATCATCAGCGGTTTCCAGTCGTTCAAGGCATTGTCGCAGTCACCGTGCCGTCCGTTTGACCGCGACCGCGACGGCCTTAATCTAGGCGAAGCCGCCGCCACCATAATATATACTAAGGTAGAAAAAGCAGCACCCGACCAGTGGACAGCAGGACCGGGAGCGATTCGCAACGACGCCAACCACATTTCCGGGCCATCGCGCACCGGCGAAGGCAGCTACCGCGCCCTGCGGGCGGTCACCGCCGGTGTAGCCGCCTCCGACCTTGCCGTGATTAACGTCCACGGTACGTCGACAGGATACAACGACGAGATGGAGTCGATAGCCATCGACCGCGCCGGTTTCATCGGCACCCCCGTAAACTCCCTGAAGGGATATTACGGCCACACCATGGGAGCCGCCGGGGTGCTCGAAGTTGCCCTCACCATGAGAGCCCTCGACCACGGCACGATACTCGGCACGCGCGGCTTCGAGAATCTGGGCGTGTCACGTCCTGTAAACGTAAGCCCCAACAACCGCACAACCGACCGCAAGGCGTTTGTCAAACTGCTGTCGGGCTTCGGCGGCTGCAACGCGGCCATGCTGTTCAAGAAAGGAGGTGAGCAATGAAAACACTGCATACGGTAAAGATCAGCACGACGCAGGTGCTTGTCGACGACAAGGCGATAGCCACCAGCGCCACCGGCATGGCAATGCTCACCGAAGTGTACCGTAGCCTAATAGGCGACTACCCGAAGTATTTCAAGATGGACGCGTTGTGCAAACTCGGCTTTGTGGCGAGCGAACTGCTGCTACAAGCCGCAGGCGAGCGTCACAGCGACAGCGACGACCGTGCAGTGGTTCTTTTCAACCGCTCGTCGTCGCTATGCAACGACCGCCGCTATCAGGCGACCATCGACGACACGGAGAATTTCTTCCCCAGTCCGGCGATATTCGTCTACACACTTGCCAACATCGTCACCGGCGAAATTGCAATACGAAACAAATATTACGGCGAGACATCGTTCTACGTGCTCGAAGACCGCGACCAGGAAGTAATCGACCGCGTTACGTCACAGGCCCTTGCGTCTCCTGGCACGACGAGCGCCATTGCGGGCTGGCTGGAAGTGGCATCGAACGACGAATTCGAGGCCGAAATACACTTGATAGAGAAATAACAATAAAACAACAATATTTTAAAAAAGAAAAAATGGAACAACTTGTAGATCAACTGAAAAAGGAAATTATCGAAGTTCTCAATCTGGAAGACGTGATGCCCGAGGATATCGACAACGACGCTCCCATCTTCGGTGAAGGACTTGGGCTCGACTCCATCGACGCCCTCGAACTGATTGTGATGATGGAGAAGAACTACGGTATCAAGATAAAGGATCCGTCGGAAGGCAAGGAGATTTTCAAGTCGATCAACTCGATGGCCGCATATGTGCAGGCCAACCGCACGAAATGACACCAATCATGATTACCGGTGCCGGTATCGTATCGGCTATCGGCGTGGGTAAAGAATCCACGCTGGAGTCGTTGCGCCATGGCACCTCCGGAATCGGTCCCTGCCGCTTTTTGGCCACGAGCCACCGCGAGTTTCCTGTGGGTGAGGTGAAGCTGAGCGACGAGCAGATGAAAACCCTGCTCGGCATCGACAGCGAGCCTACCACCCGCACATCGCTCATGGCAATGCTTGCCATGGACGAGACCCTTGCGCAGGCCGGCCTTCTCGAGGCACAAGGCCACGACATCGCGTTACTGCTGGGTACCACGGTAGGCGGCATGGACAAGAGCGAACAGCACTATCTGGACTATCTGTCGAACGACGAATTCAACGCCTACATCGACACACATGACTGTGGCGCGACCACAGGACTGGTGGCCGACCGCTACGGCTTGTTCTCGCTTACGGCAAGCACATCCACCGCGTGTTCATCGGCCGCCAACGCCATCATATTGGGCGCCAATATGATTCGTGCTGGACTGTACGACATCGTGGTTGCCGGCGGGAGCGAGTGTCTGTCGAAATTCCACCTCAACGGCTTCAACTCGCTCATGATACTTGACCACGAGCAGTGCCGGCCATTCGACGCCACACGCGCTGGACTCAATCTGGGCGAGGGCGCGGCTTTTGTCGTGCTTGAGAGTGAGGCGTCGGTCAGTCGTCGCGGAGTGACCCCTCTGGCACGGCTCAGCGGCTACGGCAACGCCTGTGACGCGTTCCACCAGACGGCGAGCAGCGACGACGGCGAGGGCGCTTATCTGGCAATGACCAAGGCCCTGAAACTGTCGGGGCTGTCGCCTGACGACATACAATATGTCAACGCTCACGGCACCGGCACGCCCAACAACGACGCCAGCGAAAGCCAGGCGTTGCGTCGGGTCTTCGGCGAAAACATGCCTCAAGTGTCGTCGACAAAGGGTATGACAGGCCACACCACCAGCGCGGCCGGCGCTGTGGAAACGGTGATATCGCTCCTTGCCCTCGAACATCAGCTCATTCCGGTGAACTGTGGCTTCAGCGAAGGCTTCGAAGGCGGTATCATCCCTGCCACAACCACCGTTGCCGACCGTCCGTTACACCATGTGATGTGCAACTCGTTCGGCTTCGGCGGCAACGACTCCAGTTTAATCCTGTCAAAAATGCGATGAACTATGAAAGTATATGTTAAAGCGGCGACACAGATTTCGCTTCAGGAGCCCTTGAGCGAGAATTGGCTCGACACGCCTGTAGTCATCGAAGAGCAGTACAAGCGCAGCACCGACCCCAACTTCCGCGACTGGCTCAACCCGTTGCAGTCGAGGCGCATGGGTAAAATTCTTCGTCGCGCGCTGGTGACAGCGCTCAAGGCGATGGCCGACAGCGGCATCGCCTGCCCCAACGCCATTATCACAGGAACCGGCTTGGGATGTATCGAGAACACCGAACTGATACTCGACCAGTTGTGCCGCGAGGGCGAGCAGACGCTCAAGCCCACGTATTTCATGCAGTCGACCCACAACACCATCAGTTCACTCATCGCCATCCACACCCATTGCCACGGCTACAACTGCACCTACAGCCACCGCGGCCTGTCGTTCGACGCGGCCCTGTTCGACGCATTCCTTCAACTGCGCTTAGGCGACATCGCGACCGCGCTTGTGACCGGTAACGACGAACTAACCCCGTCGTATTACGACATACTCAAGCGCATAGGATATGTAGGAAGAGAAGGACAAGTGCCAGCGAGCGAGACATCGGGCGCTGTCATGCTTGCCGCCGACGACAGTGAAGGCGCTTTGGCCGAAATCGAAAGCGTGAACCTGGGTTACGGCGAGATGAGAGTTGACACGCTGCCGAAGGACATCGACGCAGTGCTTCTCGGAGTGAACGGCGACCAGAATTACGATGCGGCCTACGATGCAGTGAAATCACAGTACCGCGATGTGCCTATGCTTCACTATAAGCACCTCTTCGGTGAGAACTACTCGGCATCGACCATGGCCGTGTACGCCGCCGCGCATATTCTCGCCCGAGGCGAGGCCCCGTCGATGATGCGTCTCGACGGCGGAGAGACACCAGTGCGTGTGAACCGCATGCTCATTGTTACTCACAGCAACGACAAGAACCACTCGACAGTGGTTATGCGTGCAATAAACAACGATTGATTATGAGACTTGAAAATTTGATGTACCGCATTGTGGGTCACGAAGGCACTCATTTCGACATCTCCATGATTGCCGACAATGAGATATATAAAGCACATTTCCCGGGCAATCCAATCACGCCAGGAGTGTGCATAGTACAGATTATAACCGAGTTGCTTGAGCAGGTCACCGACCTCCGTCTCACCCTCGACACGATAGTCAACCTGAAGTTCTCCGACACGATTTCGCCAGTCGACGACCCCGACGTGAGCGTCGATTTCCGCAGTATTGACGATTTGGGCGAGCAGGTGAAGGCCCGCGGAAGCATATCCAGCGGCGAGGAGCTCAAGACCAAATTCTCGATTATCTGGACCAAAGTATAAAAAACGATGGACGAAGCGATAAGCCGACAATTCGACGAGCTGAAGGTGTGCGTGATTGTGCCCACCTACAACAACGGCGCGACCGTAACCGGTGTGCTCGAGGACGTGTTGGCTTACACTTCCAATGTGATAGTGGTGATTGACGGCAGCACCGACGACACGCGCCAACGAGTGGAAACGCTCGCCGACCGCGTGGTGATTGTGGAGCACGAGCGCAACCGAGGCAAGGGTCAAGCCTTGCTCAGCGGTTTTCGCCATGCATCGGCACTCGGATATGCCTATGCCATAACCATCGACAGCGACGGTCAGCATTTCGCCAGCGACCTACCAGTGATACTGTCGTCATGCGAAGAGAACACTCTCGTTGTTGGTTCGCGCAACCTCACCGAGAAGAACATGCCTGGCGGCAACACCTTCGCCAACCGCTTTTCCAATTTCTGGTTTTTGATACAGACATGGCGTCGATTGCCCGACACCCAGACCGGCTATCGGCTCTACCCATTGGCGTTCGCTTCCCGAGCCCGCTGGCTCACGTCTCGCTACGAGGCCGAACTCGAACTGCTCGTGTTCGCCGCCTGGAGCGGTATCCGTCTGGTACCTGTTCCCGTGAAGGTGTATTACCCCCCGGCAGGCGAACGGGTGACCCATTTCCGGCCATTTGCCGACTTTGCCCGCATATCGCTGTTGAACACCGTGTTGTGCTTTTTGGCAGTAGTCTACGGCTGGCCAAGAATGTTGTACCATAAAATCACCCGACGGAAATGAGCGTTACCATCAGCCGCAAATATTGGATTGGTTGGCCAATTGCGATAGCATTGCTGGCTTTGGCCATGTGGCTTATACCATCGACACCGGTATCGGTCGACATCGAAGTGTCGCCGCTCGCCATTGTGTCGTGCGTAATCCTGGTGTTTGCGATACTGTGGCAGAGATTCCATCGATTTGAACTGGCTTTATTGTCGTTCATGCCGTTGGTCATCAGTTGGGCGCTGATGCAATGGGGCGTCAGCCTTCACAGCATCCATTCTCCCGTAGTAGACGTGGTTCTGGCCGTGTTTGTCTTCGGTCAGGGCGGCGCGCAGTCATATATTCTCACGAGCGCCATGGTAGGGAATTACGCTACCGGGCACAATGTGTCGAGCGACTATGTGAGCAATGTGACACTCACCGTGTTTATGATTTTGTCATCGGTGGCAGTCTTTCTTCTCGCCGACGACCCGGCGCTGAGTACACTTGCACGCCTGTCGGCCGTGGCGATGTTTGTCGTTATCCTGCTGACGCTCTGTTTGATTCCGCCACTGTTCCGCTGGCTGACCCGTCGTTGTGACGGCCGCGTTCGGCTTGTTCCACACACGTTGAAACGTTTTTCGTATTCCCTGTTCGCCATCACATTCTTTGTTCTGTCGATGTTCTTGTTTATGCTGCCGTTCACTTGGATTTATTTCCATACAGGCCGCAACACCGAGGAACGACGGCTACGCTATCATAAGATATTACAAAGACTCAGCCGATTTATCATCTACCGCGTGCCGGGTGTGAAATACAGAGTCGACAACGCCGTGGGCGAAGACTTCGAGCGTCCTGCCGTGGTGGTGTGCAACCACCAGTCGCACCTCGACCTCATGTGCCTGCTGATGCTCACACCCCGACTGGTATTCCTTACCAACGACTGGGTGTGGCGCAATCCTCTCTACGGCATGGTGATTCACCGCGCTGAATTCTACCCGGTGAGCAACGGCATCGAAAACCATGTGGACCAGTTGCGCGACCTCTACAACCGTGGATATTCAATAGCCGTCTTCCCAGAGGGCACTCGTTCGCCCGACGGCCGCATAGGTCGTTTCCACAAGGGCGCTTTCTACCTGGCGCGGGAGTTGGGATGCGAAGTTCTGCCCATCTATCTCCACGGCGCGAGCGACGTTCTTCCCAAAGACGATTTCATGTTACGTCAAGGGCAGATTCATATGGAAGTGGGCCGCAGGGTTGCTGTGAACGACGAACTACTACCGTTCACCAAAGCATTCCGCGCGCAATATCTTGAGCACTATGCAGAGCTGAAGAAACGTCTTGAGACCAAAGAGTATTTTGTGCCGCTTGTTCGGCATCAGTATTACTATAAAGGCCGCCATGTGGAATATCGCTCGCGCCGCGCACTCGCCGGCCGCGCTCCATCGGTTCAAGGCGAGACAGAACTGCTGGCAGCCCTCACCCACCCCGAGGAACAATTCACGGCGACATTCGATACTGAAAAGAATTATCAAGTTGCCACACATCTGGCGCTGCAACCGTCAAACCTCAAATTCGAGCTGAAGAGATGAAGAAGTGTGTAATCATAGGAAGCGGACTGGGCGGCCTTGCCTGCGGTGTGATACTGAGCCGCAACGGATACGAGGTCACCGTCCTGGAGCAGGGCCTTCAACCTGGCGGCTGCCTGCAATGCTTCACCCGTCGCGGTGTGAGGTTCGAGACCGGCATGCACTTCATAGGCAGCGCCGACGAGGGCCAGGTTCTGCGCCGTCTGCTCAACTACCTCGGTGTGCTCGACAAGGTGGAATTGAGCCGGTTGTCGACCACGTCCTACGACATCGTCTCGCTTGACGGCGATCGCTTCGAGTTCGCCAACGGCCGCGAGCCTTTTATCGAGAATCTCGCAAAGCATTTCCCCGGCGAGCGTGACAGCCTGAACCGGTATTTCGACTTGGTGCAGGAGATTGCGAGCGCATCGTCGCTTCACACACTCCGCAACGCCGACAGCGACGCCCGTCCTCTTAACACCGAATACCAACTGCGCAGTGTAGACGATGTGATGTCGCAAGTGGTAAACGACGCGACACTGCGCAACGTTCTGGTGGGAAATATGCCGCTTTATGCCGGCGAACGAGGTCGGACACCGTTCTCGACACATGCTTTTATCGCCGACTTCTACAACCAAAGCTCGTTTCGCATTGTAGGTGGCAGTGACCGCGTTGCGCAAGCACTGGTAGCCGAAATCGAGAGTCGCGGCGGCCAGGTGCTATGCCGTCAGAAAGTCACTCGCGTAGTGTGCGACGCCACTCATGCCACTGGAGTCGAAACCGACCGTTACTACCCGGCCGACCTGGTTATAGCCGACATACATCCGGCCCGCTTGGTAGAACTGTGCGACACGCCGTTGCTACGCAAAGCATACCGTTCGCGCGTCGCCAACCTCCCCGAGACCGTGGGATGCTTCACCATCTACGCCAAATTCCGTAGCGAGACCGTGCCATATATGAACTCGAATTTCTACAGCTATCACCAGCGCGAGCCGTGGGACTGCGAGATTTACGATGATGATAACTGGCCGAGAGGTTACCTGTATATGCACTGCTGCAACGAGCGGAACCAGCGTTGGGCCACCGGTGCCGAGATACTGTCGTATATGCGCTGGAGCGATGTTGAACGCTGGTCGGGCACCAAAGTGGGCCGACGTGGAGACGACTACCGCGAGTTCAAGCGACGCCATGCCGAGCGCCTGCTTGCGGCCGTGGAACGCGACTTCCCCGGCCTGACAGCCGATATCGAATACTACGAGACCTCTACCCCACTCACCTACCTCGACTATATAGGCACCGAACACGGAGCCATGTACGGCATAGCGAAAGACGTGACACTTGGGCCGGCGTCGCGCGTGCATCACCGCACCCGAATCCCCAACCTGTTGCTCACCGGGCAGAACATCAACTCACATGGCATCCTCGGCGTTCTGGTTGGCACAATAGTGACCTGCTCCGAGTTGCTCACGTCTGAATTCCTGTTTAACGAGATAATCAAAGCCGAACGATGAAAGAAAGCGACAACATAGTAATCATAGGCGGGGGAATAGGCGGACTATTCACCGGAGCGCTGCTTGCCAAAGAGGGACGCAGCGTGACCGTTCTCGAGAAGAACGCTACCATTGGCGGCGGCCTTCAGACATTCATCCGTGACGGTATAGAGTTTGAAACCGGGATGCACATCCTGGGCGGTCTACGTCACGGAGGCTCGATACATAAAATCGGCACATGGCTGGGCATTCTCGACAAAATATCGTTGCTCGACCACGACCACGACTGCATCGACCAGATCACCTATCTGAGCGACGGCAAAACATACCGAATCCCTGAAGGCCGCGAGAGGTTTGTGGAATACTTTTCATCGCTATTCCCGTCGCAAGCCTCCGGCCTGCGCGAATATGTGGACACGCTCTACCGTCTGGCCGATGAGGTTGACCTGTTCTACCTTCGGCCATCGACAGAGCAGTTCAAGGAACACAGCGACCTGTTCACGACACCCGCCGGCGAACTGCTTTCACGATTTATAACCGACCCCAAACTGCGTGATATCCTGGCGTACATGAATCCGATGGCAGGAGGACTTGAGCACCTAATGCCGTCATACATTTTCGCCCTGATCAACGTGTTGTATATCGACGGCCCGTCGCGCTTTGCCGGCGGCAGCTTACAGATGGCCCTCGCGCTGAAAGACGTAATCGAGGAATGGGGCGGACAAGTGCTTTCAGGCAAAGAAGTGACCGGAATCGAAGTCAACGAGGAGAACGCGGTGAGCGCGGCAGTTACCGCCGACGGCAACCGCTACCCCGCTGCAACTGTGGTTTCGGCCATTCATCCAGCGAGGATGGTCGACCTACTCCCTGCCGGCGCTATTCCCAAGGTGTACCGTCGCCGCCTTCAATCGCTGCCCAACACGGTTTCGGCATTCATCGTGTATATAAAGTTCAAGCCCGGCACCTTCCCGTATATCAACCACACCTGCTACTGCCAGGACGACTACGGGCTGGTGTGGAAGCACTACGACTACGACAGCGACCGTTGGCCACAGGGATTCATGTATATGACACCTGCCGACCGCAATCAAGGCCCGTATGCCACCAAGATGATTATCAACTGTCTGATGCCCTTTACCGAAGTGGAGCAATGGAGCGACACGCGCGTGGGTCGTCGCGGCGATGCTTACCTGCGCTGGAAAGAGGAGCATCAGCAACGAGTGCTCGACCGCATGGAACAACTCGTGCCGGGCTTCTCCGGGATGGTCGAGAAGGTATGGTCGAGTTCTCCGCTGACCATCCGCGACTTCTACAACCAACCCGACGGCGCGCTCTACGGCATCCGCCGCGACTGCGACAACATGATGGCCACTCAAATCCCGATGTGGACCAAGGTTCGCAACCTGCTGCTCACCGGGCAGAACATCAACCTTCACGGCATCTGCGGAGTACCACTGACAGCGCTTCAGACTGCGGAAGCGGTACTTGGCCGCCAGAACTACATACTCGAAAAAATCAATAACTATTATACTCAGCTATATGGAAAGAATTAAGATGAAACTGATTTACCCGAGGTGGAAGAAACTGCCCGGGCAGACCACATTCAACCTGCCACCGCACGGTCCCGTGGCCTTTGCTGGCACCTTGCCGGATTATGTCGACGTGTCGTTCACCGACGAGAATGTCGAGGATATCAATTTCGACGAGGAATGCGACGTTGTGGCGCTGTCGATGATGCTGTCGACACAAGTGAAACGCGGGTGGGAGATAGCGGATGAATACCACCGTCGCGGCAAACTTGTGATGGCCGGCGGCATTTCGGCGATGCTCCATGCCGAGGAGATGGTCGAGTATGTAGACTCGCTGTTCCTCGGCGAGAGCGAAGGCCGTTACGACGCCATCATGCAGGATTTCGTGCGCGGCGAACTTAAAAAGGTGTATAACTATATGGGGCAGTTGCCACCCATCGAATCGGTGGGCAAATGCCGTCGCGACCTCTATAAACGCGAGTTATACAACCACAAAGGCGTTCAGATGGTCGACCTCTTCCATGCTTCCCGCGGTTGCCGTTTCAGCTGCTATCCATGCGCCGTGAGCTACTTGGGCGGCCGGCGCTTCCGTCCACGTCCCATCGACAAAGTGGTTGAGGACATGGCCTCGATTGACAACAACCGCCTGTTTATCGTCGACAACTCGCTGGCGCAGAACAAGGAGTGGGAGAAGGAACTCTTCCGCGCCATAGCCCCGCTGAAAAAGAAATGGATAAGCCATACCATCGAGGACGACGAAGAGGTGCTGAAACTGGCCTACGACGCCGGAGCGTGGTATGTGTACCAAGCAGTATACGACACCAGCGAATATATCAAAGAACGCATCAAACGCTATCACGACCACGGAATAGGAGTCGAGGGGACCATCCTGCTCGGCCTTGACAACCAAAGCGAGGATGACTGCAAACGACTCATCGATTTCCTCGGCGAGATTGACCTCGACCTGGCTGAGTTTACCGTACTCACCCCGTTCCCTCACACCAAGGTGTACGATGACCTGCTTCGCCAGGGCCGCATCTTCGATTTCGACTGGAACCATTACAACGCCGGACAAGTAGTGTTCCAGCCCAAGCAGATGACACCTGAAGCGCTCCAGCGAATCTATGACTACGCATGGCAGTCGTTCTACAAGAATGAGAGCCAAGAGCAGAAGATGTTCAACCTGTTCTGCAACGTGGCGCTTCGGGAGATGAACGAGGGCACCTACCGTCCTCGCGACCGCAAACTGATGAACAAGAGTTTCGGCCGTGACGTTGACCGCACCAAACGCAATGTGAATGTATAACATACCATTTTGAGCAATGAAAGTATCGAAAGAATATTACGACGAGATTTTCGAGTTCGCAGGACAGTGGGATATGCCGTCGTCATGCGGTCTGAAGATACGCCGTCACGGCGGACGATGCTATGTGATTGTCACCGAGCTGTACCAAGAGAACCCGGGCACGAGCATCACCTATGCCGGACGTTCGCTCGCCGAACAGATATGCCGAGCCAAAGGCTTGGATTTGAGTGAGATAACCTATGTAGAATGTGCGCCCGACACCAACTCGAAACTATCGTTCTACGACGAGGAGTATTTCGAGGTGAATTTCGAGGCCACGCCCGACAAGAGATACCGCCAACTGAGTGCCGAAGAGGTGCGGGCCATACTCGACGGGGAACAAGCGCAATAAGACATGATTGACAAAACAACCGACATCGAATTCCGTTCGCCGGAGGAAATCAAGGCGTTCCAAGAGGAGAAGTTGCAGGAAGCGCTTCGATATCTGGCCGAGAACTCGCGTTATTACCGTCGCATGTTTGACAAATACAACATCGACATCACGCGCATACGCCACCTCGAGGACCTGGTCAAGATACCTTTCACCGAAAAGAAAGACCTGCAACTGTTCAACGACGACTTCCTGTGCTGCCAGCGAGAGAAAATCATCGACTACATAACCACCTCGGGCACCATGGGTGACCCCGTGACATTCGGCTGCACCGAGAAAGACCTTCAGCGCCTGGCCTACAACGAGAAGAAGTCGTTTGAGTGCGCCGGGATGAAGCCCGGCGACATCCTCCAGCTGATGACGACCATGGACAAGCGTTTCATGGCCGGACTGGCATATTTCCTGGGCATCAGGGAACTCGGAGCGAGCATCATCCGCGTGGGCAACGGCATTCCGGAACTGCAATGGGACACCATCAACCGCATCAAGCCCGACACCATCATGTGTGTGCCGTCGTTTATCCTGCGACTGATTGAATACGCCCGCGAGCACGACATCGACTACCGCAACAGCAGCATACGACGCATCATCAGCATAGGCGAGGGCCTCCGCGAACAGGACTTCTCGCTCAACCTGCTGGGAAAGAAAATCAAGGAGAACTGGGACGTCCACCTCTTCGCCACCTACAGTTCTACCGAGATGGGCGCTACGTTCTCGGAGTGTCCATACGGCTGCGGCGGACACGTTCACCCCGAACTAATCATAGTAGAAATCATTGGCGAGGACGACCTACCAGTTGCCGACGGCCAGATAGGCGAAGTGGTGGTGACCACGCTGGGCGTGGAAGGCATGCCGCTGCTACGTTTCCGGACCGGTGACATGTGCGCCAAGATTGTGGAGCAATGCCAATGCGGCCGCAACAGCTACCGTCTCACGCCTCTGGTGGGAAGAAAGAACAACATGCTCAAACTCAAAGGCACCACACTCTATCCACCCGCCATCAACGACGTGCTGGACAACACCGAATACGTCAAGAACTATGTAGTGATTGTCGACTCCAGCGACGCCGGAACCGACGACGTGGTGGTGAAAGTGGGCATCGACGACGAGAAACTGTCACTAAGACCCAAACTGGTCGACAATCCCGACGAGGTGGTAGCCGAACTGAAAAACCGCTTCCGCGCCCACCTGCGGGTGGCACCGAAAGTGGAAATCTGCCCAGTAGACGAGGTGCAGCGCATCAATTTCCCTCCGCAAACAAGAAAAATCGTTAAATTTATCGATAACCGAAAGAGAATATGACCGACAATTTCGACGACATAAGACCTTTTTACGACAGTGAGATCCCAGCGGCAATGCGCCGTATAACCGAGTCGGAACACTTCCCCTTGCTGGCCTCATGGGTGTATCCCGGCCGCGACTTGGAACAAGTGAGAGAGATGATGCTCTCGTTCCGCAACATCGACGAGTTCCAGGTGAATGTGATGAAAGCCGTGAACGAGCAGGTAATCGACCGCACAATTACGGCACTTACCAGTTCGGGTTTCGAGAACATCTCCACCGACACTAAATACCTATTCGTGAGCAACCACCGCGACATCATGCTCGACGCGTGCCTGTTCAACTACCTGCTGTGGAAACATGGGCACACCACCTCCGAAATAACCTTCGGCGCCAACCTGATGACACCGGGCCTTGTGACCGACATAGGCAAGTCAAACAAGATGTTCCGCGTGGAACGAGGAGGCAAGATGCGAGAGTTGTATCTGGCATCGGTTCGCTTGAGCAACTACCTTTACCACACCATCGCCGAAAAGAACGAGAGTGTGTGGATTGCGCAACGCAACGGCCGCACCAAAGACGGAATCGACCAGACCGACGTGGGCATCATCAACATGTTTGCCATGAGTGGCGCAGCCGACAAGGTCGACGCTCTGGCACGGCTGCACATAGCACCGATTAGTGTGAGTTACGAGTGGGAAAGCTGCGATATCCTCAAAGCGCTCGAGCTGTACGCCCGCCGCAGTGGCCCGTATGTGAAAAAGCCCGGAGAAGACCTCAACAGCATCCTCACCGGCCTGCTGCAGGCCAAGGGACGCGTGCATATGGCCGTGTGTCCGGTGCTCACCGCCGACGACCTCAAACCACTGGCCGACGCGCCTCGTGCCGAGTTCCACAAGCGAGTAGCAGCCATCCTTGACCGCCGCATCCTGTCGGCGTACCGGTTGTTCCCGAACAACTACATTGCCCACGACCTGCGCAGCGGAACAAAGGCTCACGCCGACCGCTACACCGCGGCCGAGCACCGCGCTTTCGAGGACCATATGTCGCTACTCAACACCTACCCCGTCGACGAGCCCGAGGCCCTGCGCCGCATCTTCCTCGACATCTACGCGAACCCAGTGGACCGTACCGCGGCTGTTGATTAATCGCGTGCGTCAGTCGTTGAGGAAGACGCTGGGTGGTATTGGTCGGAGATTGTAGGTCGATGCCATCGACTGTCCGTAGGCACCCACCGAGCGCAACGCGAATAAGTCGCCCCGTTGAGTGAGCGGCAGTTCGCAGTTGCGAGCAAACACATCGCTGGACTCGCATACGGGTCCCACCACGTCGTAGGTCGCTGTTTCGGTGGCTTGCGACGTGATGTTTTGTATTAGATGGTGTGCCTCGTAAAGCGCCGGGCGAATCAGGTCGGTCATTCCGGCGTCGAGTATAGCGAAACGCTTGTCGCGGTTCTCCTTCACATAAAGCACACGCGTGATGAGCGAGCCACACTGCGCCACCACCGAGCGGCCCAGTTCGAAATGCAGATGCTGGCCCGGCCTCAACAACAGATGCCTGTCAAACACCTCGAAAAACCCTTCGAAGTCGGGCATAAGATGCATATCGGGATTGGAATAATCGATGCCAAGGCCGCCGCCCACATTGATGCTCTCGAACGTCACGCCACGCGCCTGAAACTGCGCCTGCATTTCGTTAATCGTGTCGCACAGCATCACATACGGCTGCATCTGAGTAATTTGCGAACCGATATGGAAATGAAGACCGCACAGATGAATATGCGGCATCGACTGCGCCATCGTCACCACGTCGGGCAGCATTTCTTTTGCAATTCCGAATTTGTTTTCCGCCGTGCCGGTAGTGACATAACGGTGGGTGTGGGCATCGATATCGGGGTTGACACGCAGCGCCACGCGCGCAGTCTTGCCCATTTGGCCCGCGATGAGGTTGATATTCTCCAATTCGGGCACCGACTCCACATTGAAACACCCAATGTTGTGTTCCAAACCCAGACGTATTTCCCAATCGGCCTTTCCCACTCCGGCAAAGGCCATCGACTCAGGCGCGAAACCCGCCTCGATAGCGGCCTCTAGTTCGCCACCGCTCACCAGATCGGCTCCCAATCCGTGAGCCACAATCTCCTGCAAGAGTCGTGGATTGGCATTGGCTTTCATCGCATAATGCACCACATACGGCCTCTCGGCTGTGAGCTTCTTGATTTCTGCCAACGTGCCGCGAAGCAAACCGAGGTCATAACAATAGAACGGAGTGCGCATCGTCTCGAAGCGCTCCACGGGAAATCCCACCGAAATTAGTCGTCCTTCCATATCTCATTGTGATTTAGTAAGTTTAGAACCCGAATCAGCTTCGGGTTGAAATGCACCGCAAAGGTAAACATAATCCATGAAAACTCGGCCACGAATTATTCAAAAACTTTCTTAACAACACATAAAATTTGTTAACCCCAAAATAAAGACCTACCAAATGCGGCATATCAATTCGTACCAGATGCACTGTGGTGCATCGGCATTCAATCGCATAGTAATGAGGATAAAAGGGGAAATAACGCCGAGTTATGGTAGGCATCACTAACCATCAATCAACTTATGCTTGATTTTCCAGCCTGTGGCCGCGACAAGTATAGTGACGATGGGGCAAAGAATATTGAAGAAGCAGTATGGGAGATAGACGAGAGTGGGCACACCAAGCACTGTGGCTTGAGTCATGCCACAGGTGTTCCACGGAACGAGGACCGAAGTGACAGTTACGGCATCTTCGGTGGTACGGCTCAACAGCCGCGGTTCATAGCCCATCTTGTTGTAGACATCCTTAAACATATCGGCAGTCAAGACGATACTGATAAACTGGTCGCCGGTAGTGAGGTTCAACAGCAGTCCTGTGCCCACGGTCGATGAGACCATGGTAGTACGAGAGCGGACAGCATTGATAATCACACGGGTAATGCTGCCTATCATACCGCTGGCTACCATCACCGAGCCGAAGCACATCGCACAGATAATGAGCCAAATGGTGTTGAGCATTCCTGCCATGCCACCGGTCGACACAAGGTCGTTCAGTGCCTCGTATCCTGTGTCGATGGAAGTTGCGCCGAAGAAAGTGATGGCCAGTCCGCGCGTCACCGAAGCCAATGTCGACCACGACTCGCCGCCGCCGATCTGAGCCAGGATATGCGGCTGCAACACCAGCGCCACCACACCCGCCATGAGCGACGAAGAGAAGAGCACAATAAGCGAAGGCACCTTGCGTCCGATAAGGATACCTGTCACAATAGGCACCAACAACGTCCACAACGATATGTTGAACGTCTTCTCCAGACCGCGAGTGTACAACTCTACATTTACCGCACCGCCGCCCGAGTGACCCAAACCGGCGACAAGAAAAATTACCAGCGCAATGGTCATCGAAATAACCGTGGTGTGCGTCATATAGCGGATATGGTCGAAGATATCGACGCCTGTGGTCGACGATGCGAGAATGGTGGTGTCGCTCAAAGGCGACATCTTGTCGCCGAAATAGGCACCGGAAATGATGGCTCCGGCAGTCCAGGCGTCGCTCACACCCAAAGCATGCCCCACGCCAAGCAACGCCACGCCAATCGTAGCCACAGTGGTCCAACTACTACCTGAGAGCAGCGACACCAACGAACAAATCACACATGCGGTCACGAGGAAGAAGCGAGGCGAGAGAATCTGCACCCCGTAGTAAATAAGCGTAGGCACAATACCGCTCACCATCCAAGAGCCGGCGAGCATACCCACCGACAGCAGAATGAGAAGCGTGACAGCTATACCGCCCAGAGTCTTCGCCATCTGGTCCTCGAACGCTTTCCACGGCACCTTATAAAAAACCATAGCAATTGTGACACACACAGCGAGACCAAACAACAGGGCAATCTGGCTGCCGCCAGTGAGCGAGTCGCTGCCAAAGAGCGTAATCACCACGACGAGCAAACCTATAAGCACCGCCACCGGAATAAGCGACACCAAGGGATGCGGATTAGGACGTTCGTTCATATCTTAGATAATTTAGGCCACAAAGATAAAACTTTTCTATCAAACACCCAAAAATTACGACTAATGACACAAAATAAGGGCAATAAATCGAAAGAGACAACGATATAAAAAAGGCATCCCAAAAAGATGATAAAAGCCACAAAACAGAGTGAAAAAGATGATTTTGCGGCGAAAAATTGTCAATGTCGCAAATTTGTTGTATTTTTGCCCGCTTTTTTATTTATTACATGTAACTAAAAGTTATGACCAACAACAATAACACTCCTTCCGAGAACCGACGCCTGCGCGTGGGCATCACACAAGGTGACACCAACGGAATAGGTCCGGAAATTATACTGAAAACCTTCGCCACGCCCGAGATGCTCGAGTTGTGCGTGCCCGTTATCTACGGGTCGAGCAAGGTGATGGCCTACCACCGCAAAGCCATCAACCAGCAGGGATATCAAGTGAACAGCACACGCTCGGCTGCCAACATCAAGGGAACGATGGTCAACATCGTGGAGGTGTGCGATGAAGTGAAAATCGAACTCGGCAAGCCCGACAAGGTAGCCGGGAAGGCGGCATTCGCCGCACTGGAGGCAGCCACCGCCGACCTGAAACAGGGACGCATCGACGTACTTGTAACCGCCCCCATCAACAAAGACAACATCCACAGCGAAGAGTTCCAATTTGCCGGTCACACCGAATATCTCGAGGCCAGCCTGGCCGACAACAATTCCACCCATGCGCTCATGATACTTTTCAACGACCGACTGCGCGTGGCGCTGGTTACGACACACCTGCCGTTGGCCAAGGTGCCGTCGGCCATCACAATCGAAGGCGTTGTCGAGAAACTCCGTGCGTTCAACCGTTCGCTGCAATACGACTTCGACATCGAGCGTCCACGCATCGCCGTTCTCTCGCTCAATCCTCATTGCGGCGAGAACGGACTGCTCGGCGATGAGGAGAAAAACGTAATCATTCCGGCCATGCAGCAGGCAGCCGACGAGAAAGTGCTGGCATTCGGACCATTCGCCGCCGACGGCTTCTTCGGCAACGAGCAGTACCGCCACTTCGACGGCGTGCTGGCCATGTACCACGACCAGGGCCTGGCACCGTTCAAGACCTTGGCCATGAACAGCGGAGTGAACTTCACGGCGGGACTGCCCTACGTTCGCACTAGCCCCGACCACGGCACAGGATACGATATCGCCGGCAAGGGCGTGGCCAGTGAGGACTCGCTGCGGCAAGCCATCTACAGCGCCATCGACATCTACCGTAACCGAGAGCGTTGGGACGAGATGTACCGCAATCCACTGAAGAAACTATACGTCGACCGCGGTAAGGACAACGTGGTGCTCGACCTGACCAAGGACGAGGACCTTTCGTAACACGAAATCACAGAAGAGAAATGAACTACGCAATAATAGCCGCCGGAGAAGGATCGCGACTCGCCCAGGAGGGTGTGGCATTGCCGAAGCCGCTTGTCCACCTGCAGGGTCAGCCCATGGTGGAGCGCCTGATTTCGATATTCATGCGCTGCAACGCCGAGAGCATCACCATCATCATCAACGAGTTCATGACCGAGGTGCGGGAACATCTGGAGCGACTGGCGAAAGACAACGACCGGTTGCGAATAGTGGTTAAGACCACACCGAGTTCGATGCACTCGCTGTGGGAGTTGAGCAAAGTGCTGCCCGAGGGCAAGTTCTGCCTCACCACGGTCGACACCATCTTTCACGAGGAAGACTTCGCGCGATACGTTTCGGCCTTTGAGGCCGATGACGAACACGACGGACTGTGGGCCGTGACACCGTTTATCGACGACGAGAAACCACTCTATGTTGCAGTCGACAACGACCGCGACATGAACATCACGGCTTTCCGCGACAAGCGTTGGGACGGAGCGAAATATGTGTCGGGCGGCATCTATGCCATGACACACAAAGCCTTCCCTGTTCTCAACGAATGTATTGAAACCGGACAATCACGAATGCGCAACTTCCAGCGCGCGCTCGTGGCCGCCGGTTGCCGCCTGAAGGCGTTCTCCATCGACAAGATCATCGACGTGGACCATGCCGCCGACATCGCAACGGCGCAACGTTTCCTCGACGGACGATGAGCGACACGATGACCCAGGAGCAGCGTCACCGCTGTATGAGCCACATACGCGGACGCGACACCAAGCCGGAGTTGCTGGTAAGACGCTACCTGTGGAGAAAGGGCTACCGCTACCGGCTGTATGACAGACGACTACCCGGAAGGCCCGACATAATAATGCGACAGCGCAGAACAGTGATATTTGTCAACGGCTGTTTCTGGCACGGACACGACTGCGACAAGTTCCGGATGCCGAAGAGCAACACCGAGTTCTGGCAGCAGAAAATAGAGCGCAACCGCCGGCGCGACCGGAGCAACCGCCTGGCGCTGAAAGCAATGGGGTTCAACGTGATTACCGTTTGGGAATGTGAGCTCACTCCGAAGAAACGACTGATGACCCTACGCTCGCTCGACCGCACCCTGAGCCGGCTACTGCTCAAGCAAATGGGTGATGAGACATACGCCGACACTCCGTCGACCACCCAAGTGGCCGCAGAGCCTGAAACGGCAGAATACAAATAGAAAACTAGAAACGAAAATATATAAACAACATTATGGCAACAGTCAACATAGCCGGAATATTACGGGCCGGAGCTTTTTCGCCCAACCATATAGGCAACGACGCGGCAATCCTCAACGGTACAGCCGAGGAGCTGCGTAAACGCGGCTGCAACGTGAACATCTACAGCGAGGAGCAATTCAACCGCGACGGCATCAAGGAAGACATCATCCTGAGCATGTGCCGCGAACAAGATTCGATTAAGCGTCTGCAGAGCCTCGAGGACGAGGGCCGTCTGATCATCAACTCGGGCTACGGCATCGAGAACTGCACGCGCGAGCGCATGACGCGCATATTGCTGGGCAACAATATCCCCTACCCCAAGAGCCTTATTGTGAACACCGACGAGGCTGTGGTGGCTCAGATGCGCGCCGAGGGCATGGAACGCGCCTGGATCAAGCGCGGCGATTTCCACGCCCAGCACCGCGAGGATGTGAGCTACGTCCGTCACCCCGAAGAGGCGCAGGAGGTGCTGCAGGAGTATTTCCTTCGCGGCATCAAGCGCGCCGTAATCAACATCCACCTGGTGGGCGACCTCATCAAGTTCTATGGCATAAAGGACACCCCCTGGTTCTTCTGGTTCTACCCCTTCGACGAGGGTCACAGCAAATACGGTCACGAGGCCATCAACGGTCGTTCGCAGGGCCTTCGCTTCGACCTGGGCCTGCTGAAGGAGTTGTGCAACCGCGCGGCCACCGAGGTGGGAATAGAGATTTACGGCGGCGACTGCATCGTGGGCGATGACGGCAATATCCAGATTATCGACTTCAACGACTGGCCCAGTTTTGCACCGTGCCGCGCCGAAGCCGCTCCGCACATCGCAAAACGCGTGCTGACGCTAATCAAGAACCATTAAAAACGCAACGCGATGAATTTCAAAGAACTGAAAAAAGAATACAAGGCCTCACTGAAGAGTATGGACACCGAGGAAACCATCGACTTGATGTTCTACCGGCCAATAGGTTTCGCCTGGGCGAAACTGTTCGCCAAAATCGGTGTCTCACCCAACGTCGTCACCATAGCATCGATATTCCTCGGTGTGGCGGGCGGCATCCTGCTTTACTGGGGCAAACAGCCCTGGCTTTGGCTCAACTACCTGGGAATTTTCCTCATCATATGGGCCAATTCCTACGACAGCGCCGACGGCCAACTGGCGCGCCTAACCAAGCAATACAGCCGCATAGGACGCATTCTCGACGGAGTGAGCGGCGACCTGTGGTTCTTCGCCATCTACTTCGCGCTCGTGTTCCGCGAGCTGCACTTCGGCGACCTGTGGCTCGGCGATTGGTTCTCCTCACACGCTTGGGTAATATGGACCATAGCCATCTTGGCCGGCCTTTGCCACGCCAAACAGGCCGCCATGGCCGACTATTACCGCCAGTTCCACCTGTTTTTCCTCAAAGGCAAGGACGGTAGCGAACTCGACAGCACTGCGGTACTCGACGAGCAGAACCGCCAGCTCACGTGGAGCAAGAACTTCTTCGCCAAAGTCACGATGCTGTTCTACCGCAACTACACACGACAGCAAGAAGGAACCACCCCGCGGATGCAGGAACTGCGAGCCGCATTGAGGGAGAGATTCGGTGACGAGAACGGCAGCACACAGGAGTTCCGCGACGCCTTCCGCGTGAAGTCGCTCCCGATGATGAAATACACCAACATGCTCTCGTTCAACACGCGTATCATAGCCATGTTTGTGAGCGTCATCATCCAGATACCCTGGCTGTATTTCGCTTTCGAGCTGGTGGTTCTCAACCTGATGATGCTTTACATGATTGTGTGCCACGAGCGGTTCTGCAAGAAATTCACCCAAGAGCTGAAAGATGGAAAATATTGATAGCATAAAAGGCGTAATCTTCGACTACGGCGGCACACTCGACAGCCGAGGCGTCCACTGGAGCGAGGTTATATGGGAGGGATACCTCAACGCTGGAATAGCCGTCGGCAAAGACGATTTCCGGGAAGCATACGTTTATGCCGAGCGCGAGTTGGCGCGCTTGCGCTACATCCTGCCACAAGACGCGTTCTACACCCTGCTGGAGAAGAAGATGCTGATTGAGCTCAAATATTTAGCCGACAAAGGGCTCATCGAAGATGCCAGCCTCTACACGCAGGCAATAGAAATTGCTCACTACTGCGACAACGCCGCGCGGCAATGCATAGCCGAAGCGCTGCCCGTGCTCGAGGCCCTGAGCGAGCGTTACCCGATGATGCTGGTGAGCAACTTCTACGGCAACATCGACGCTGTTCTGCGCGAATATGAGATCCGCCACTTTTTCAAGGGCATCATCGAAAGCGCCGTGGTTGGGGTAAGAAAGCCATCTCCCACGCTGTTCCGCCTCGGGGTTGACGCGCTCGAACTGGAGCCGGAACAAGTGCTCGTAATAGGCGACAGCCTGAGAAAAGACATCCTGCCCGCCGAGTCGCTCGGCTGCCGCACGCTGTGGCTCAAGGGCAAGGGCTGGACAGCCGACGAAGACGCCCAGACGCATCCGGGCACCATCGACCGCATCACCGACGTACTCACCGAACTAAACATAACACTCCAATAATGAAGAAAACAGCGCTAATCACCGGTATCACAGGCCAGGACGGATCATATCTCGCCGAGTTTCTGCTTGACAAGGGCTATGACGTGCACGGCGTGATTCGCCGCAGCAGCACGTTCAACACCGGCCGAATCGAGCATCTGTATCTCGACGAATGGGTGCGCGACATGCGTCACAAGCGACTGCTCAACCTGCATTACGGCGACATGACCGACAGCAGTTCGCTCATCCGCCTGCTCGACACCATCCAGCCCGACGAGATTTACAACCTGGCTGCCCAAAGCCATGTCAAAGTGTCGTTTGAGGTGCCGGAATACACCGCCGAGACCGACGCCGTGGGGACACTACGCCTGCTGGAGGGAGTCCGCATCCTCCATCGCGAGAAAACCACGCGCATCTACCAGGCGAGCACCAGCGAGCTCTACGGCAAGGTTCAGGAAGTGCCGCAGACCGAGAGCACGCCGTTCTACCCGCGGTCGCCATATGCCGTGGCCAAGCTCTACAGCTATTGGATTATGCGCAACTACCGCGAGAGTTACGGAATGTACACCGCCAACGGCATCCTGTTCAACCACGAGAGCGAGCGCAGGGGCGAGAACTTCGTCACCCGCAAAATCACCATGGCGGCAGCCCGCATCGCAAAAGGCAAGCAGGACAAACTCTATCTGGGCAACCTCGACGCCAAACGTGACTGGGGTTATGCGCCCGACTATGTGGAGTGTATGTGGCTCATGCTCCAGCAGCCCGAGCCCGACGACTATGTGATTGCCACCGGCGAGCACCACACCGTGCGCGAGTTCTGCACGCTGGCCTTCGCCCGCGCCGGCATCACCCTTCGCTGGGAAGGACACGGACTGGACGAAAAAGGAATCGACGCCACCAGCGGCCGAACACTCGTCGAAGTCGACCCGCGATTCTTCCGTCCGGCAGAGGTGGACCAACTGCTCGGCGACCCGACGAAAGCACGCACTCAGCTCGGCTGGAACCCACGCAAGACCTCATTCGAGCAACTTGTAAACATCATGGTCGACCACGACTTGAAAACACTTTGATTACAGTTATGAGACGTATTATCTTGTTGATGGTTTTATTAGCGGCGGCTACAGCGGCATTTGCACAGACCGACGCCACCGACGACCGCTACAGTGAAGTGACGCTCAAAAGCGGCGCAAAACTCAAGGGACGCATAGTGGAATATGTGCAGGATAGCCATCTGCTGCTGGTGAAAGACTCCGGCGACACCCTGTCGATACAGCTGAACGACGTGGCGGTCATTCACGGCAAAAAGCGGGTGAACTCTGCGTTCACTACGTCCTTCGGCGAGACTGGACCGCAAAAGGGCTATTATGGCTCGGTGTATGTCGACTACACCACGGGCAATCAGTTCGCCTCGGGCGGCAAAATCGGTCTCTCCACAGTACAAGGATACCAACTGACGCCATACCTGATGCTCGGCGCAGGTGCCGAAGTGAGATGGGGTAAAGGGGCCGACGACAAGGGACAGACTGCGGTCGTGGGATTTGCCGACGCACGGCTATTCTTCACGCGCACGTCCATCACACCATACCTCGACATACGCGGCGGATACGGACTCACCGACCACACGAAAGGCTACATCTCGCCAACCATAGGATGCCGATTTAGCTTCAAGCAGGGTTCACCTTTGGCTGCTCATATGCAGCTTGGCTTAACCTGGTGTCAGGTCAAGCGTTACGACGCATATGAGAGCGGAGCCCTCTTTACCGTGCGCGCAGGCTTCGAGTTCTAATTAGAATTGACATCTTTATTTATAACGATTTTTGTAACTTTGCAACGGTTTAGACAAAATATAAGAGACTAATGGAAACAAATGAACAAATGAACACTCCATCGACACCGGTGTACGTGCTCACAGGAGCCACCGGAGCCATGGGCAAGGTGATAGCCAAGAATCTGGCGATCAAGGGCAAACCGCTCGTGATTGCCAGCCGTAACATCGAGGCCGCACAACTGCTGGCCGGAGAACTCATCACCACCACACGCAACAACGACATCACATGTCTGAAGCTCGACTTGAGCACATTTGCCGACGTTAAGGCATTTGTGGCACAGCTCAAGGAACTGAACCGTCCTGTTGCAGCACTTATCAACAACGCGGCAATACTGCTTCGCCGCCGCCAGCTCGGTCCCGACGGTTACGAGCGCACCATCCAGGTGAACTTCCTGAGCACGGTGTTGCTGAGCCAACTGATTGTTCCATTGATGGGCGAGTCGGGAAAAATCGTCATGACGACCTCGATGATGCGCAATTTCACCTCACTGCCCTACGAGTTCCCGGCAGTGAACAATTTCGTGCCGCTCACCACATTTGCCCAGAGCAAACTGGCGCTGACGCTGTTCTCAATCTACCTGTCGACCACATTGCGCACACGCCGCGTAAGCGTGAACTGCGCCGACCCAGGTCTGATTAATTCTGGCATGCTTGCGCTGAGCCATTGGTACGACAAGCTGGTTGACCGCGTAGGTCGCGGCAATCTGGTCCACAGTCCCGAAGAGGGCGCTCTTGCCGTGATGCGTGCATTGGAGTCGAGCGACACCGGTTTCATCTTCAAGGGCAACGACAGCCAGGTTAAAACCTCGTCGCTGTTGAAAAACCGCGAGGTGTTCATCAAGTTGTGCAACGACACGATGCGTATCCTAAAACCGCATTTGCAATGACAATCAAGAACTTGCTTATCGACCAGGGCGGCGTGAT
This sequence comes from Sodaliphilus sp., assembly GCA_045112115.1. Taxonomy (GTDB): domain Bacteria; phylum Bacteroidota; class Bacteroidia; order Bacteroidales; family Muribaculaceae; genus Sodaliphilus. Next base: position 42,680 of record JBGUHM010000039.1, read on the forward strand.
TGTCGACCTGGACCGCAATCGTTGTCTCGACGCCCTGAAGGCGTTGGGCATGGACAACCCCGACAGCCTTATCGGACTCTACGAGCAGGCCGGTCCGTTCCAGGCGCTTGAAAGCGGAGCCATCGACACACGCCAGTTCAACGAAATCATGCTTCCTTATTTCCCCGCAGGGGTTACCGCCGAGCAAATCGACGAGGCTTTCAGCTCGTTTATTGTTGGCATCCCGCGTCGCCGCCTTGAAGCACTCCGCGAGCTGCGCAAGCGCTACCGCCTTTATATCCTCTCGAACACCAACCCCATTATGTATGACGGTGTTCTGGCCCGTTCGTTCGCCCAAGAGGACCTCACAGCCGACGACTATTTCGACGGCATCGTGCTGAGTTACAAGGCCGGCGCGTGCAAGCCGGCCCGTCGCATCTTTGACTACGCCGTGGAGCGTTACGGAATCGTCCCCGAGGAGTCGCTGTTTCTCGACGACGGTGCGGGCAACATCGCCGCCGCCGAAGCGCTCGGTTTCCACGGTTTGCTCATTCCTGAAGGCCAGGAGTTCGACGAAGTCCTGGAGAAATATATGTCAATGAATCAATGTCCCGAATAGCGGAGAGACGGAATATTAGCGCAGAAGAATCGGTGTTCCTGGCTCGAGAGCAATCTCGTGGCTCTTCAACTCGTTGAGTTTGGCCAAGTCGTCGACACGTATGCCGAAAGCCTGAGATATTGACCAAAGAGTGTCGTGCTCGCGCACATTGTAGCTTTCATAGCCTTCCTGTCCCACGCGGTTCTTCTTTTCGAGATAGACCATCGACCCGGGGACAGGCGGCTGCGGGTTTTTCTCCTTCACATCGTTGAAGCCCAGCAGTTTCGAAGTCTTCATATTGAACTCTCTGGCGATAGCGTCCCAAGTGTCGCCGTCGACGACACGCACGCAATGCAGCCCCCACTTGCGGTGTACGTCGTGCATTACGTCGGGCAGCGGACGCGACTTTTTCTTCTTGTCACCGACGCGCTCGGTCTGTTGCGCCACTGCCGGCTCGTTGACCGTGGCACGCGGCGCCGCCGCTGCGAGGATTTCGTCCTGAACCTCGTCACGGTCGTATTGGGCAAGATTGCACATTTCGATGATTTGAATCAGTTTGACAGCATAGGACGGGTCGGTGGCATATCCGCAAGCTTTGATGCCTCTTGCCCAACCTTTGTAGTCGGTGGGATGAAGATTGAACAGACTGCTGTACCGCTGACCGTGCAGGAAATTGCTGTGGTCGAGATATGAATCCTCAACGGTGGTGTAACGACGGTAGCAAGTGCTGCCGATATAGATGCTGTCGCCGCGGAAAGTGCGGTAACATTTCACTCCAAAATGGTTGTTTCCCTCGCGAGCGAGTTTCGAAGTTCCCGACCCGCTCTCAAGCAGTCCCTGCCCTAAAGTGATGCTGGCTGGTATGCCATGCTCACGCATGTGTTCGATAGCAAGAACACGGTACTTTTCAATGTATTGACGCTGAGTTGAGGTTTGTGAAAAGCAAAAATTTGCAAAAAAAGCGCCAAAAATCAAGCAAAAAATGAATTTATGCTTGAAAATTAAAAAAATATGTCTATCTTTGCATTTACCTAACATAAATCTTCAATACAATGACTGAAAAAAATATTGTAACAAAACTACGGGTTTATGACTACAATGAGCTCGAGCCCGAAGATAAAAAATTGGTAGACCTGGCACGAGAGGCCACCAAAAGCAGTTATGCGCCTTACAGTCATTTTCATGTAGGCTCATCGTTGCTGCTTGAAAATGGAGTGATGATTAAGGGAGCGAACCAGGAGAACGCGGCATTTGCGGGCATCTGCGGCGAGCGTAGTGCATGTTACAACGCTGGAGCGTATTATCCCGGCGTGCCTATCAGCAAAATAGCTGTCACTGCGTTCACCCAGGGCGACTTTGTTGAAGAGCCCTGCGCGCCATGCGGCGTGTGCCGTCAGGCATTGGTTGAGTTCGAGACCCAAGCCGGCAAGCCCATGAAAGTGATTCTCGCAGGACGGCAGAAAATCTACATAGCCGAGAGTATCAGCTCGTTACTGCCGCTCACTTTCAGCGAGTTCTGACAAGAGTCCGCGTGAAAGCCCGAAATCATCATCTCAAAACATTAAACGTTTTGAGACTATGATTTATTTTAAGAGTAATGAAAAAAATTGAAAATCCATCAACTCATAACAACATGAACAATCAAGAGAACAAGTATCTGGCTGCTATCAACGCCAGCAAAGTGACAACCGACGATGCCCTGGTGGCCGCCGAAGTAAAGAAAATCCTCGACGAGCACTACGACGAGAACAACAACAAGGCAGTGTGGGAGTACCTGCTCAATACTGTTGAGCTGACCACGCTCGACACCGCTGACAGCGAGCGGTCGGTGGCGGCCTTCACTCAAACCGTGAACAACTACTGGCGTCGTTATCCCGACTACAAGAACGTGGCATCGATTTGCGTCTACAGCAATTTCGCCGCTGTTGTCCGCGCCAACCTTGAGGTGAGCGACGTGAACGTTGTTGTGTGCAGCGCATCGTTCCCCGCTTCGCAGGCACACCTCGAAACCAAAGTCGCCGAAACCGCACTGGCAATAGCCGACGGCGCCGACGAAGTCGACATCGTGCTCAACGTGGGCTACTTCAAGGATGAGGCTTATCAGGAACTTTGCGACGAGATCAGCGAAATCAAGCACGCCTGCCAGGGCCACAACCTCAAAGTGATTCTCGAGACCGGACTGCTCAAGAGCGCCGAGGCTATCCGCCGCGCATCAATCCTCGCGATGTATGCCGGCGCGGACTTCATCAAGACCAGCACCGGAAAGATTTATCCCGGCGCATCGCTCGAGGCCGCTTACGTAATGCTTCAGTGCATCAAGGAGTACCACCAGCAGCACGGCACAATGATTGGCTTCAAGCCTGCCGGCGGCATCCGCACCACTGAGGACGCAGTGAAATACTACACCCTGGTGAAGGAAATCCTGGGCGAGGAATGGGTCAAGGACAACAAATACTTCCGTATAGGAGCATCGAGCCTTGCCAACAGCCTCTTCCAGTCGTTCACGGGCACCGACGAGAAAGCATTCTGATTCTCCATAGTACATAGTACAATAATAACAGACGCCTGGCCAGAGATGACCAGGCGTCTATTTGTGGGCACTAACGGATTCGAACCATTGACCCCCTGCTTGTAAGGCAGGTGCTCTAAACCAGCTGAGCTAAGCGCCCTGATTTTTGCGAAACGCGGTGCAAAAGTAGGCTAAATTTTGATACTGGCCAAATTTTTTGGGTGTTTTTTTCGAAAAAAGTGCTTTTTTTAAATAAAAACCATGATTTTTCTTGCATGGTAATAGACAAAAGAGTAATTTTGCGGCTTGAAAGACGGCCAAAGTTGAGTCGAGAGACGTCAACCCCCGCCAATCACAAATAAAAGAGCAAACAAAAGTATTTCAATTCAATTTTTAAAAGGTAAAAAAGACTATGGAGGAAAACATGGACAAGAGGCCTCGTCGCCCGCGCATCGGGTCGGCTCATCCTTCAGCCGAGAACGAGAACACAATGAGTCAGGACAACGTCCGTTACGAGAAAGTAGAGTATCCAAGCCGAGAAACACAAGAAACCGGCGAGACCAATGATGAAGGCTATCAGCCTCGCCAGCAAAGCAGTTATCAGCAACGCAACTACCAGGGTGGCTATCAGCGCCAGGGCGGTTATCAGCAGCGACAGGGCGGATATCAGCGCCACAACGGATATAACAACAACCGTCAAGGCGGATATAACAATTACCAGCAGGACAACAACGAAGAAGGCGGCTACCAGCAGCGTCAAGGTGGCTACCAGCAGCGTCAGGGCGGGTACAACAATTACCGCCAGGGCGGATACAACAACAACCGTCAGGGCGGTTACAACAACAACCGCCAGGGTGGATACAACAACAACCGTCAAGGCGGATACAACAACCGCCAGGGTGGATACAACAACAACCGTCAGGGCGGATACAACAACCGCCAGGGCGGATACAACAACAACCGTCAGGGCGGATACAACAACCGCCAGGGTGGATACAACAACAACCGTCAGGGCGGTTACAACCGCCAGGGACAGCAGAACGACGGCGGCCGTCCGCAGATGCGGTTCACTCCGCGTCCTCGCCGCATTGAGTATGAAATTCCCAAGGTTGATCCCGAATCGACCATGCGCTTGAACAAATACATGGCGAATGCCGGAATCTGCTCCCGCCGTGAGGCCGACGAACTCATAACCCGCGGTGTAATCACCGTCAACGGCCAGCCCGTCACCGAGCTCGGTTTCAAGGTGAAGCCCACCGATGTCGTGGAGTTCAACGACCGCACCGTCTCCATCGAGAAGAAGTGCTACATACTGCTCAACAAGCCGAAAGACTGCGTGACCACCGTCGACGACCCTCACGGCCGCAAGACTGTGATGGACCTGATCAAGGGCGCATGCGAAGAGCGTGTCTACCCCGTGGGACGTCTGGACCGCAACACCACCGGCGTGCTTCTGCTCACCAACGACGGTGACCTCGCCGCCAAGCTCACCCACCCGCAGTACATCAAGAAGAAAATCTACCAGGTGTGGACCGACAAGCCCATCTCGGAAGAGGACATGCAGCAGATTGCCGACGGCATCGAGCTCGACGACGGCCCCATCCACGCCGACGCCGTGCAGTATGTAAACGTTAACGACCGCAAGCAGGCCGGCATCGAGATTCACTCGGGCCGCAACCGTGTTGTTCGTCGCATGTTCGAACGTTTGGGCTACCATGTGGTGAAACTCGACCGCGTGTATTTCGCGGGTCTGACCAAGAAGAACCTGCCTCGCGGCAAGTGGCGCTACCTCTCGCAGGAAGAAGTCAACTTCCTCAAGCAAAACACATTTGAATAAACCGAAAAACAATAACTCTCATTCACAAAGCAATGGCATTATCACACATCAAGATAGTCGACGTGTTCTCACAGGCCGACCTCGTGGGCAAAGAAATCAACGTCAAGGGTTGGGTCCGCTCGCGACGCGGTAACAAGTTTGTGCAGTTTGTGGCACTCAACGACGGCTCAACGATCAAGAACCTGCAAGTGGTTGTCGACCTCGAGAAATTTGACGAGGAGCAGCTCAAGCCCATCACCACCGGCGCATCGCTGAACGTGTACGGCACACTTGTAGAATCGATGGGCAAAGGCCAGAGTGTCGAGGTCCAAGCCAGCAAAATCGAGGTATACGGCACCGCCGACCCAGAGTCCTATCCCCTGCAGAAGAAAGGCCACACCCTTGAGTTCCTTCGCGAGAAGGCTCACCTTCGTATGCGCACCAACACTTTCGGCGCCGTGTTCCGCATCCGTCACAACCTGGCGTTTGCCGTTCACAAGTTCTTCAACGACAAGGGCTTCTTCTATCTGAACACGCCGTTGATTACCAGCAGCGACGCTGAGGGCGCTGGCGAAATGTTCCAGGTGACCACACTCAACGTGAAGATACCGCCCCGCAACGAGCGCGGCAGCATCGACTACTCGAAAGACTTCTTCGGGAAGCGCACCAACCTCACTGTCTCCGGACAGCTCGAGGGCGAGCTTGGCGCGACCTCGCTCGGCTTGATTTACACCTTCGGCCCGACATTCCGCGCCGAGAACAGCAACACTCCGCGCCACTTGGCCGAGTTCTGGATGATTGAGCCTGAGATGGCATTCTACGAGATTGAGGAGAACATGGACCTTGCCGAGGAGTTTATCAAATACTGCGTGAAATACGCTCTCGACAACTGCCGCGACGACATCGAGTTCCTCAACAAGATGTACGACAACACCTTGATTGAGCGCCTCGAGGGAGTTCTCAAGCACGAGTTTGTGCGGCTGACCTACACCGAGGGCATCGACATCCTGCTGCAGGCGAAGAAGAAATTTGAGTTCCCCGTAAAATGGGGCATCGACCTGCAAAGCGAGCATGAGCGTTACCTCGTCGAGGAGCACTTCAAGCGTCCTGTGATACTCACCGACTACCCGAAGGAAATCAAGGCGTTCTACATGAAGCAGAACGACGATGGCAAGACCGTCCGCGCAATGGACGTTCTGTTCCCGCAGATAGGCGAAATCATAGGCGGCTCGCAGCGTGAGGAGAACTACGACAAACTCATGACCCGCATCGAAGAGCTCAACATACCAATGAAGGATATGTGGTGGTATCTCGAGACCCGCAAGTTTGGCACGGTGCCTCACAGTGGCTTCGGTTTGGGATTCGAGCGTCTGGTACTGTTTGTCACCGGCATGGCGAACATACGCGACGTCATCCCGTTCCCGCGCACACCGGGCAACGCTGAGTTCTAAGCGAGCCGACACGGCCCGACTTTATAGGTCGGCGAATTGAGCAAACGAATTTATTCTTATTCTTTTAACAGTTTGCTCGATTCGCCGACCATTTTATATATATTTTAAATAAAAATGTGCATTTTTCCTTAATATTTTTTTGGAAATCAAGAAACAATGCCTACATTTGCAGTTTGATAGAAGACAATAACACAATTATTAATATAAAACCATAGATTTATGAAAAAACTAACACTACTAATTTTCTTATTGGCAACGATGGCCGCTTGGCAAGTCAACGCGGCTGAGTTTAGCGGTGCCAAGATGATCATGACCACGCCCGACGGCGAGATGGCATTCGAACTCCCGACAACGGGATTCCCAGTAAACGATTTCACAAGTTACGGCCAGGCCAGTTCGCTGGTGGTGAACTCGTTTGAGGTATTCCTCAACGATGCCGACCAGACCAATGTGAGCGATGTCACGCTACATGTCGCGATGTACAAACAAGGCTATCAACCCGAGGACCACTGGATTGATTTGCCTCTCAACTATATCGCCGGCGGCAGTTGGGGCATGGACATCGACAAAGACCTGGCCGAGGAAGCCGGCGATGGCGGCAACTTTGTCCTGGAGCTTTATGTCACGGCCAACAACAACGGCAACCAGCTCACGCTCAACAACGGCGGCCAGAACTACATCGTCATGTTCGCCCTGGCCGGTGGCGGTGGTGGCGAGACCTACGACAACGTGAAGTGGCTCACCACTGGCACCGCTGAGATAATTCTCTACACCGAAGAGAACTACCCGCAGTACAGGTACGACGGCGACGGCACTCGCGACAACACCGACATGCCCGGCTCGGTCGACTTCCTGGGCATCAACTACTTCAGCATCAAATATGACTTGGCAGAAGGCGTGGATATCGTCGACGCATCGCTGCAGTACAAAATCATCGCTGCTGACGGCGTAGATCCCGGTTGGGGACGCATCGATTGCAACGAGTTGAACCACTTGGTCAGTTCACGCACCAACACTTACCGCAGTTCGATGAACATACCGCATATGATCACACGCGACCTTGAGCCCGGTAAATACACGCTACGCATCATGTACCAACTCATCGACCAGAACGGCAAATACTATTTCTTCGGACGTGACAACGACAACTTCGTGTTCTACTTCTCGGTCTACGAGCCTCCCGAACCCGAAATTTT
>JBGUHM010000040.1:0-18057 GCA_045112115.1 Sodaliphilus sp.
ACGTTCGACGGCGAGGATGTGCTGATTGTTAACAAGAACAACGGCCGTCAGATTTTCGCATATCAGGACCGTGACTTCCGCGGTTACACCAGTGTGGGCAGCAACGAGGTTTATCCCATCCAGCTGTACAAGAAGGAAGCCGGACAGACCTTCGCTCTTGGTGATGTGAACGAGGATGGTAATGTTAATACAGGTGACGTAAGCGCTCTGTACAGCATCATTCTCGGTCTGGATATGACGTATGAAAGGAACGGTGACATCAATGGTGATGGTCAGATCAACACCGGTGATGTGAGCGCACTTTACCAGATTATCCTTGGCCTATGATAAGGAGTTAAATCCTTGAATGATAAAGGAGGGTGCTGAAAGGCATCCTCCTTTTACTTTAGTGGAATGGGATTGCGGTATAGGTCGCCGTCGAGATGTTCGAGGAAACCTTCGTCGACGAGGAAGTCGACCATCTGCACAATCTCATCGCGGTTAAAAGCCAGAGTGTCGATAAACTCTTCAAGCCTGCGAGGCTTGACTTGAGCCATATACAAGATGCCTTCTTGGATGTCAGTCGGCGTGAATTCCTCTCGTTTGCGCCGTTCGATGCATGTGTCGCAGTGCCCACAGTCGCTGGCGATGTGTTCACCGAAATACTCGAGCAGCATTTGCTCTCGACATCGGTCATGGGCTTGAGTATAACGTATGACGGCATCGATGCGATTCTTCATTCTCTCCCGCAACTCCTCGTATACGGCCCGTGGAATGAGAATGTGCTTGGGTTCCTCGCGAGAGGTGGGGTAGGAGATAAAGGGAGTTCTCTTTCTTGGAATATAGTGAAGAATGTGCAGCCGGGTGAGTTCGAGCAAGGACTTGTAGATGGTTTCCTGGTCGATGTTGAACCTATATGAGATTACGTCTTCGTTGATGTAAACATAGTCGGAGAAGAGACCGGTGTAAGTGCGGAGTATTGCCTGAAGCACTCTATCGGCACCGGGCGTAGTAGTAGGGATGTCGTAAAGTTGCTCTTTATTTGCCAGAATCATTACTCTTGATTGAGTCTCGATTTCCTCGACAAATGTTATCCATCCAGCTTGAGTGAGAATGTGAAGAGCGTTGTGTGTAGCCAGCACCGGCATATTAAATGTTCGGCAGAACAGGTTGAAATTGAACTCGAAAGTGTGGTTGAAACCTTCACCTACAGCTACCTCAAGGAAATTGCCAACTCGCTCGTATACTTTGCGAATAAAGTCTTTGTCGGGATAAGCTTCCGTGAGGTGCCTCTTGAGTACGGCCTGGTCAGTCTGTTTCACCAGAAGCACGGCGTAAGCCTTGTGCCCATCTCGTCCAGCCCGACCTGCTTCTTGGTAGTATTCCTCGAGAGAGTTTGGCACATCGATATGAATAACTGTTCTAACGTCTGGTTTGTCAATACCCATTCCAAAGGCATTTGTCGCCACCATTACACGTGTCTCACCGCTTTTCCATTTGTTCTGTTTGTCGTTTTTCTCTTCAATATTGAGACCTGCGTGGTAGAAATCGGCTGTAATGCCGTAATGTCCCAGTTCCTCAGCTACTTCGCGAGTGCGTCTCCTGCTGCGTGCATACACAATGGCACTTCCCGGCACTTTGGATAGAATTCTGGCTGTTTCGGCAAATTTCTCTGTTGTTTCCCTTACAACATATGTGAGGTTTTTTCGCGCGAAACTCTTAGTGAGCACCTTGTCGGCCCGGAATTCGAGTTTCCGCATGATATCGGTTACGACTATTGGCGTTGCTGTGGCAGTGAGCGCCAGCACCGGCACCTTGGGCAAGATGTGTCGAATATCGGCTATTTTCAGGAAAGACGGTCGGAAGTCGTATCCCCATTGCGAAATACAGTGTGCTTCGTCGACCACGATGAGACTGATGTCCATCTGTCGGAGTTGATAGCGGAAACCCTCGTTGCCAAGACGTTCGGGCGAGACATAGAGGAACTTGCATCCACCGTGCATACATTTCTCGTAGACGATATTCACTTCCCGTCGAGTGAGGCCGGCATGGAGATAAGCTGCTTTGATATGACGTGAGACCAAGTTGTCGACTTGGTCCTTCATCAGGGAGATGATGGGGGTAATCACGAGAGCCATGCCATCCATGGCCAACGTTGGAATCTGGAAAGTAATCGACTTCCCGCCACCGGTGGGCATCAGCCCGAGAGTGTCGTTGCCATCGAGAACAGAACGTATGATATCTTCCTGGAGCGGCCTGAACGAGTCATAGCCCCAGTGTTTCTTCAGTAGGTCGTAAATCTTGTCGTGCTCGTCAGTCCCAACTCTCGCCATGCATCTTTATCCCCTTGACCATAAACTGGATGTTCACGTTGTTTCGGTGCTTGTTCTCCTCAATGGTGTAGATGATGTCGAAGGGTTTTCCGGCCGAGATGCGTTCGAAATATTGTCCCATGCCGAAAGCGATGCCGTTCATAACACGGTCACTCTTACCGTCGGTGATATCGAGTTTGATGTGTTCGAGATTCTTTCCCACCAGTTTGCTGGTTCCGGCGTCGATACACCCGCGGGTGACGAATACCGGCTTGTTGTTCTCGGGTCCGAATGGGTTGAACATCTTCATGCATCGCATGAAATCAGGGCTGATCTCGCTGAATTGAATCTCACAGTCGATATCGATAGAGGGCGTGACCTGTTTCGTCTGTATACGCTGCTCGACATATTCGGTTAGTCTCCGCTGGAACTCCGGTATGTTTTCGACCTTGATAGAGAGTCCCACGGCGTTAGTGTGACCGCCGAAAGTCTCGAGCAGGTCGCGGCACGACTTGATGGCGTTGTAGATGTCGAAACCTCTAACCGACCTCGACGAACCTGTAGCGATTCCCGGAGTGTCAAGTGTGAGTACTACCGACGGGCGGAAATACAATTCTGCCAGACGTGATGCCACAATGCCGATAATGCCTTTATGCCAGTTGGGGTCGTACACGACGATAGGTTTTCGGCTTCCTATTTCCTCCTTGTGATTCTCGATGATGGCGTTGGCCTCATCGGTGATTTGTCGGTCAAGTTCCTTCCGGTCCTCGTTATATTGGTCGATAGTCTTGCTGATTTCGTAAGCCTGCGACGGGTTCTTAGTCACAAGAAGTTCGACAGCTTCCTGTCCCGATTGCATTCGTCCAGAGGCATTGATTCTGGGCCCGATTTTAAAGATGATATCGGGTATGCCAATGTCCCGTTTGTGCATGCCGCATGTCTTAATGATGTTTCGCAGACCTACGCACGGGTTGTTGTTGAGACGTCGCAGCCCGTAGAAGGCGAGAATGCGGTTTTCCCCGGTAAGAGGCACAAGGTCGGCTGCAATACTTACCACAAGCAGGTCGAGCGAGCTGTCGAGGCTGTACATACGGTTCATACCGTTAGAGCGTGCGAAAGCCTGCATGAATTTGTACCCCACACCACATCCCGACAGACCTTTATAAGGATAGCTGTCGTTTTCCATCTTTGGGTTGAGAATGGCGGCTGCGGGAGGCAATTCATCGTCGGGCACATGATGGTCGCACACAATAAAGTCGATGCCTTTCTCCTTAGCATAAGTGATTTCTTCGACCGCTTTTATTCCGCAGTCGAGCACTATGATGAGTTTGACACCAATGCTAGCTGCATAGTCGATGCTCTGCAGCGATATTCCATACCCCTCATCGTCTCTTGTTGGGATGTAATATTCGAGGTTAGAATAGAAGTTCTGAAGGTAACGGTAGACCAGAGCTACCGCGGTAATACCGTCTACGTCGTAGTCGCCGTAGACCATAACTTTCTCTTTTGCCCCCAAGGCCCGATTGAGCCTTTCCACCGCCTTGTCCATATCTTTCATCAGGAACGGATCGTGCTGCTCGGCGAGAGAAGGATGGAAGAAGCTCTTTACTTCGGCTTCTGTCGTGATCCCTCGCAAGACGAGTAACCTCGCCACAGATGGGCAGCTCGGGAACTGCGCCTCGAGTCGCTTCACTGCCTGGGATTCGTCGGATGTAAGGGGTAAGTAATTCCATTTACTTATCATTTATGTTGTTTTTTTTATTTGGCGATAGAAATGTCATTGAACCGCTTGAACTCGTCGCGGCCCGACGTAAAGTGGGGGAAGGTATATATTAATGTATATAACTGACTGAAAAGTGGCTTGTGTAAAGCATTTTTTGGCACCTTATCATAGGTTAATCAGGCATTAGTCAATCGATTACCTAAACGGAGAATGCTTTCGGCCACTTTTAGTCACCACAAATTTACATAATTAATTCGAAATTGCATCAAAAGCCTGTGTTAAAAATGGAATATTTCACTAAAATTAACTATTGCCAAGATTTTTTAACTTGAGAAAATGGGAAGCTCGCTTTGCTCGCAGACAAATAGCGCTTCGTGTTGATATGTTGGTGGAACTGGGGACCCTCGGAGCTCTTAGAGTTCTCGGAGTTCTCTGAGTTCTCTGAGTTCTCGGAGTTCTTAGGGATGGGACACTGGTTTTGTGACTATGTCTGTGACTATGTTTGTGACTACGTGGGACACTTGTTGTGACTATGCGTGAGCGCTGCGCGCGTGTAAGATGTAATATGGAGGATGGAAGATGGATGATGTAATACGTGGGACACTTGTTGTGACTATGTTTTGACTATGTTTGGATTTATGGCCAGGGGTAGGGGCGGATGGTCATATTTTTTATTGTTAAGATATGGCGGAAGAGAGTGGAGGGGCAATAGCAATAATTGGGGGATTTTTTGTGGGGTAGGTGTGAAGAGTAGGCCAAAAAGTTAGGCGGCAAGGCCAATTGACCTTGCCGCCTTTATGGGGATATGTGTCAGAGATCGATTAGTCGTTCTCTACTGCTGCTTGAGCGGCTGCCAGACGTGCGATGGGCACGCGGTAGGGCGAGCAGGACACGTAGTTCATATCAAGTTTTGCGCAGAACTTCACGCTTGAGGGCTCACCACCGTGCTCACCGCAGATACCTACGTTGAGTTCGGGTTTGGTCTGACGACCCTTACGAGTACCCATCTCGACGAGTTGTCCTACACCTTCTTGGTCGAGAACGGCAAACGGGTCAACCTTGAGTATGCCCATTCCGATGTACGCACCGAGGAACTTAGGAGCGTCGTCACGCGAGTATCCGAAAGTCATCTGCGTGAGGTCGTTGGTACCGAACGAGAAGAAGTCGGCAACCTGTGCAATCTGATCGGCTACGAGGGCTGCGCGCGGAATCTCAATCATAGTACCAACCTTGTAGGCCACGGTCTTACCGCGCTCAGCAAACACCTTCTGTGCGGTTTCGTTGATGATCTTTGCCTGGAGTTCGATTTCCTTGAGTACACCCACCAGAGGCACCATGATCTTCGGGTGGACATCGACGCCGCGTTCTTTGACGTTCATTGCAGCTTCGATGATGGCACGCGCCTGCATCTCGGTGATTTCGGGATAAGTGGTACCCAGACGGCAACCACGGTGGCCGAGCATCGGGTTAAACTCCTCGAGGCTGGTGCAGATATTCTTCACCTGTTCGAGCGATATGCCCATTTCCTCAGCGAGTTCTTTCTGAGTTGCGAGCTGGTGGGGTACGAACTCGTGCAAGGGAGGATCGAGCAGACGGATAGTCACCTCGAGTCCGTCCATAGCCTCGAAGATACCTTCGAAGTCGTCGCGCTGGAGCGGCAGGAGTTTGTCGAGAGCGATACGACGTGCTTCCTCGTTGTCGGCGAGAATCATTTCGCGCATAGCTTTGATACGGTCACCCTCGAAGAACATGTGCTCGGTACGGCAGAGGCCGATACCCTGAGCGCCGAACCGGCGAGCCACCTTAGCGTCGCGAGGCGAATCAGCATTGGTGTAGACCTGCATCTTGGTGTATTTGTCGGCCAGTTTCATGACGGCAGCGAAGTCACCGCTCATGTCGGCGTCGACAGTAGAGACGAGACCTTCGTAAACCTCACCTGTAGAACCGTTGATAGAGATCCAGTCGCCCTCACGATATACCTTACCGTTCATTTCGACGGTCTTTGCTTTGTAGTCGACCTTTATTTCTCCGGCACCTGAGACGCAGCACTTACCCATACCGCGAGCAACCACAGCTGCGTGTGAAGTCATACCACCGCGTGCCGTGAGGATACCCTGAGCCACGGTCATACCGCGAAGGTCCTCGGGAGAAGTCTCCAGGCGAACCATGATAACTTTCTTGTTTCGCTTAGCCCAGTCTTCAGCGTCGTCGGCGAAGAATACGATGTGTCCAGTTGCTGCACCGGGTGATGCGGGCAGACCCTTTGCGATGACCTTAGCATTCTTTACAGCGGCCTTGTCGAACACCGGGTGAAGCAGCTCATCGAGTTTCTCCGGCTCCATGCGTTTGAGAACGGTCTTCTCATCGATTTTCCCTTCGCGTAGCAGGTCCATAGCGATTTTCACCATAGCTGCGCCAGTGCGCTTGCCGTTACGAGTCTGGAGCAGCCAAAGCTTACCGTTCTCGATGGTGAACTCCATATCCTGCATGTCGCGGTAGTGCTCTTCGAGTTTGTGCTGAATGTCGACCAGTTGTGCAGCGCACTCGGGCATCGACTCTTCGAGAGAAGGATATTTTGCAGCACGCTCTTCCTCGCTGATACCTTGCAGTTTTGCCCAACGGCGCGAACCCTCGGTCATGATTTGTTGCGGAGTGCGTACACCTGCCACCACATCCTCGCCTTGAGCATTGATGAGGTACTCACCATTGAACAGGTTCTCACCAGTTGCGGCGTCACGAGAGAAGCAGACACCAGTAGCGCTGGTGTTGCCCATATTGCCGTAAGCCATAGCCTGCACGTTAACAGCAGTTCCGTACTCCTCGGGAATGCGGTTCATCTGGCGGTAGAGGATAGCACGCTCATTGTTCCAGCTGTCGAACACAGCGTAGATGGCACCCCAGAGCTGGTCCCAAGCGTTAGTCGGGAAATCCTTACCCGTGCTTTTCTTGACTGCATCCTTGAACAGGGTTACCAGTTTCTTCAGGTCGTCGACTTCGAGCTGAGTGTCGAGCTGTACACCTTTTTTGTCTTTAACCTTCTCCATGATTTCCTCGAAGGGGTCGATGTCGGTCTTGTTCTGCGGTTTCATGCCGAGCACCACGTCACCGTACATCTGTACGAAACGGCGATAGCTGTCCCAAGCGAAACGCGGGTTGCCCGATTTGGCAGCGAGAGTTTCGACTACATCATCGTTGATACCGAGGTTGAGGACAGTGTCCATCATACCGGGCATCGACACGGGAGCGCCCGAACGTACCGAAACCAGAAGAGGGTTCGACGGGTCGTTGAATTTCTTTTCGGTCAAAGCCTCGATGTGAGCGATAGACTTAGCGACGTCGTCCTTAATGAGGTTGACGACATACTCACGTCCCTGCTCGTTGTAGAGGCGGCACACCTCGGTAGTAATAGTGAAACCAGGAGGCACAGGCACTCCGATAAGGTTCATTTCTGCCAGGTTGGCACCTTTACCGCCGAGAAGCATCTTCATGTCGGCGCTGCCTTCAGCTTTTCCGTTACCGAAATTGTAGATTGTTTTCATTCGTTTGTTGTTGATTATGATAGATTAAACTAATAAATTTCCAAAATTCGCCGCAAAATTACAAAAAAAATCCGACACATTATATATATCATACAAAAAAGTTATCAACACCTGCTGTTTTTGTGTTTGATTGTGCATGTTGTCATAGTATATTAGGAAAGATATTGCCTGTTGTGAAAACGATATGTGGGATGCGTGTTTTGTGGCGTTCTGTCTATTAATCTAAGCAGTAGATGCATTTTCGAAGAAATAAAAGCGGGGATAACGAAGTAAAAAAGCATCAAAAAAAGATGAAAAAAGCAATGATTAAGCTAAAAGTGCGATTTTTTTAATGAAAAATTTGCGTATTATGCGGGAAAGTAGTAATTTTGCAGCCGATTTCGAGAAAAGGGTACAAACTGACGAGGCGTTAGTCCTGTTCTGTGAGACATGATCGTTGAAACTTCGATGGCACCGTGATGATGCTAAAGCGCGAGCCATAAAGCGTAGGACGATATTTACCCTTTCACAGTGTAAAGCGCTGTGAATCAAAACGTGAAGCAATAAGTTTTGATTGTTCCCGACATTTGTTCGGCATTGTATTCCGTTGGCCCCTACTTCTCAATTCCGGCCTCGGTGAAAGCGGAAGAAATGCAGAATGGAAGTCAAGAGAGCGGTCAGAAAACTGTTACGCACGGAATATTGTGCTACTGCTCGTGGTTGTTGCTTTGAAATCGGAATCGAGAGAGAATTAACAAAGTTTTAACTTTACAGAAAAAGATTATGTCTAAAGTTTGTCAAATTACAGGCAAGAAGGCGATAACCGGAAACAACGTATCGCACTCAAAGAGAAGGACAAAACGTAAGTTCAACGTGAATGTGTCCACCCGCAAGTTCTACTGGGTGGAGCAGGACCAATGGGTTCGCTTGACCGTGAGCGCCGCAGGTCTTCGTATCATCAACAAGATGGGTCTTGACGCTGCCATGAAGAAGGCTGCGAAGGACGGATATCTAACAGAGTTCAAAACCCTTTAATCAGAGAAAGAAATTATGGCAAAGAAAGCAAAAGGCGATCGCGTGCAGGTAATCCTTGAGTGCACCGAGCAAAAAGGCAGTGGCGTTCCCGGCATGTCACGTTATATCACGACAAAGAACCGCAAGAACACAACAGAGCGTCTTGAGTTGAAGAAGTACAATCCTTATCTCAAACGTTACACTGTTCACAAGGAGATTAAGTAATCAGAGTTATTGAACAAAATATACATTATAAGATATGGCAAAAAAGACAGTCGCAACCCTTCAGACCGGTGAAGGTCGTTCCTTCAGCAAGGTCATCAAGATGGTTCGCTCGCCCAAGACCGGAGCTTACGTTTTTGAGGAGAGAATGGTTTTGAACGACAAGGTTCAAGAAGCTCTTAAGTAAGCCGATAAAACATGAATATTGAAGTATAACTTCAAGCTACGATATTAATCAGGATTTCAAATTTGGAGTCCTGATTTTTTTATCAACAAAAAATTAGAACGAAAAAAAACAATAAGTTTTCAACAATTTGCAGTTTAGTTCAATTTTTTGTTGTAATTTTGCGTGTTGTTACGAAGCAAAAGCGAGCTATGAGTATTGATAAGAAAGATCTGCTCGACCTGCGTTATCTGCGCATGGCGCAAATCTGGGCCGAGAATTCCTACTGCCGCCGCCGTCAGGTGGGGGCGTTAATCGTCAAGGACAAGATGATTATCAGCGACGGCTACAACGGCACGCCCGCTGGATTCGAGAATGTGTGTGAGGACGAATCCGACCACACGAAGCCCTATGTGCTTCATGCTGAAGCGAACGCTATCACAAAGGTGGCATGCAGCAACAACAGCAGTGACGGCGCGACGCTTTATGTTACCTCGTCGCCGTGTATTGAGTGTTCCAAACTCATTATTCAAGCGGGTATCAAGCGAGTGGTATACGGGGAAGTCTACCGTCTTACTGACGGCATCGAGCTACTGAAGCGTGCCGGAATAGAATGTGTCCAGATTTCCATTGATAAATAAACGTTGTAATGGAAGAGCCGAAAAATAAACAACAATCGTCGTGGATTCCGCTGGCCATAGCCGTGTCGGTTGTGGTTGGTATAGTGTTAGGAATGCTAATGGGCAATCCGTTCCGTTCGTCTTCGCCTACCGACGGCGACCGCAAGCTAACGTCGATACTTAACCTTATCTCGCAAGAATATGTTGACGACACTGTAGACGTAGACCGCCTGATAGAGATGGCGATACCCGAGGTGTTGTCGAACCTTGACCCGCACTGCGTGTACTTGAACGCTCAAGAACTGCAAGCTGCCAACGACGATTTGCGGGGCAGTTTCAGCGGAGTGGGCATAGAGTTCCAGGTTCTAAATGACACAGTTCGCGTGATTGATGTGATTCCAGGCGGTCCGAGTGACAAGGCCGGCATCCTCGCTGGCGACCGCATAGTGATTGTAGACGACAGCACGTTTGTTGGAGCGGATGTCAACAAAGTGCGCGCCAAACTACGCGGCAAGAAGGGTTCGGTTGTAAAAGTGGGAATCAAGCGGTCGAACAGCGACAAAATCCTTTATTTCAAGGTAACTCGAGGCGACATCCCCGTTCACTCGGTAGACGCAGCCTACATGATAGAGAAGACCACAGGCTATGTTAAGGTGAACCAGTTCGGGCTTCACACCTACAATGAGTTCATCTCGGCCCTCAGCCAGTTGCGTCAGCAAGGAGCGAAGCGTTATATGATTGACCTACGCGGAAACGGAGGCGGCTATATGGAGATAGCGATCCGTATGGTGAACGAGTTTTTGCCGGCCAATCGACTGATAGTTAAGACACGCGGCCGCTATAAGCGCGACGAGGACGTGGTTTACAGTGACGGTAACGGTTCATTCCAGGATGCGGAGGTTGTTGTGCTTATCGACGAGTTTTCGGCGAGCGCGAGCGAGATATTTGCAGGAGCGATGCAGGATAATGACCGCGGCTTGATAGTGGGTCGGCGATCGTTCGGCAAGGGCTTGGTTCAGCGTCAGTTTGAGTTGCCCGACAAGAGCGCTGTACGCCTGACAATCGCCCGTTACTACACTCCCTCGGGTCGTTGCATCCAGAAGCCTTACGACAAATACGAGAAAGACATACTTGACCGGTACTCCAATGGCGAGTTATACTCACGCGACAGCATAAAAATAGATAAAAGCAAGATTTTCACGACCACTACCGGCCGAAAGGTGTATGGTGGCGGCGGAATCATTCCCGACATCTTCGTTCCGCGTGACACCGCAGGCATCACCAGTTACTTCGAGGCTATTGTCAACGCCGGTCTGCTTCAGCAGTACTCGTTGACTTATGTGGACAATAACCGAAGTTCACTCAATGCGACTAAGGACTACAAGCAGTTGCTACGAAACCTGCCATCGAATGAGCGAATGCTCGACGACTTCGTGGAGTTTGCCAGCGATCATGGTATCCCTGCGCGTTGGTATTATATCAACCGCTCGTCGGACAACATAGTGACGATGCTCAAGGCTCTAATCTCGAGGGATGTGTTTGGTCAGAGCGCATATTATCCAGTAGTGAATCGCAACGATAAAACTATTGACGCCGCGTTGCGAGCCATCAACCATCATAAGGCGGCATTCCCGATTACCGATGACTGACATAATTGAAGCGAAGAAAGCCGTGAGGCGCGAAGCACGTCGTAGAATGAAGACAGAGACGACAGCTGCCGCCGCTCAAGCGGTGTTTGCTACAGTTGAGAGTTTAGAGGCGTTCTCGTCGGCAAGAAGTGTGATGCTTTACAGCACGCTGCCCGGCGAACTTGACACCTCCGCAACAATCATCCGCTGGCTCACACTGGGTAAGCGCGTGTTCCTTCCACGCGTCAACGGAAAGGATATAGAGGTTGTAGAGGTGAGCGCTCGGGACGGTCGTTTGCTGGGTATGCGCGTCACCGAGCCATACGGCATCTGTGAGCCCGAAGGCGATGCAGTAGACCGTTCGGTGCTCGACCTGGTGATAGTGCCGGCATTGGCCTACGACCGCAGTTGCAAACGCCTTGGCCGAGGCGGCGGGTTTTATGACCGCCTACTGAATGGCCTCGAAGCTACGACTATAGGCGTGTGTATCGACGGTAATCTCTATGACGAACTTCCAGTGGAGCCGCATGACATGGCCGTGGACTACGTCGTAACCCCCACGACAATCATCAGACCCCCTAAAGCATAAAAATATGATAAACCCAGACACATTATTGAGCGACATCGTACTTGACGATCCCGCAGTAATCACTGTGCTAAACCGTTTCGGCGTCCTCCTTGGTGTTGGTGACCTGACTGTGACGCAGGTGTGTGAAAGCCACCGTCTTGACCCGATGTTTTTCATCACCATTCTGAACACTTACACAAACAAGGACTATTTCCCCGAGCGCACCCTTTCGGCATTTGCTGTAGAACAACTGGTTGACTACCTCAGTAAAACCAATGCCTATTACGAGCATTTCCAGTTGCCGAACATCGACCGTCATTTCCAGTTTCTGCTGATGAAGAGCGACCCAGCCAAATCAAATCTGTCACTAATCAAGCAGTTCTACGAGGAGGTGAAGGTTCAGTTGCTCGAGCGCATTTCCCACGACCGTGCCGAGTGGTTCCCGTCGTTGCTGAAGCATGAGAAACAGTCGGGCTACCCTGTGGCAGACGAGAACGAAAGCGTGGAGAGCAAGCTTGACGACCTCATTACCATGATGGTTGTTCATCTGAAAGGTGAGTACGACGTCAACCTTTGCTACGCAGTGTTTTTCGCCCTGTCGAGCCTTCGCCAGGACATCACCAAGAACAACCGTATCCGCGCGCGAATACTGCGCCCTGTATCGAATACGCTCAACATCGAGAGACAATGAAACGCAATGTAGTGGTGATATCGCTTAGCGACACGCTCGAGGCAGTGGGACTGCGGACATTGCTACAGGACACGCAGGGTGTGCATGCCATAGTTGTGCCTCCCGACGTGATTGAGCGTCAGGGGCTAAATGTGGAGGCTGACTATCTCATTACCGACAGCTGCACGTTTATCTCACAAATAGACTTTTTCCTGCCGCGCCGCAAAAGCGTCATAATAGTGGGGGATAGCAGTGCGTCCGGCGGTCTCCAAACCATTGATTCCCACCTTGATGAAAGCGAACTGATAGACAGCCTTAACCTAATCATGGCCAAGGAACGTCCTGAAAGGGATATGGCGAGAAGCGAACTGTCGCTGCGTGAGACCGATGTGTTGCGCCTTGTCGTTTCCGGCAAAATCAACAAAGAGATTGCGGCCGAGCTTGGTATCAGTGTGAACACCGTTCTTACCCATCGCAAGAACATCACGTCAAAACTGGGAATCAAGTCGGTGAGCGGCCTCAGTTTCTACGCATTGATGAACAACCTCGTGTGATTCGTGCGCTTTTTGAAGCTTGGTTGAGACTGATTATGCATCGGCCCAGGTGAGTCGTTCCCAGATGGGGCGGGGGATAAGTTGCCATCCGGCAACCAGCAGACGGTATTTCCAGTCGATGGTTATGACCCGTCGGTGTCGCCGAATGCCGCGAATTATGTGCCGCGCCACTTTTTGCCGCGTGAGCAGCATGGGGTATTTGCGGTTCTTGTCGAGCAGGTCGGTAGCGACGAAACCTGGTCGTATATCGGTGACCCTTAGGGGAATGTTGTCCATTCTGGCGAGCTGTGCCACGGCCTGAATGTAGTTGCTCTGCATCCGTTTCGTGGCCGAGTAGGCAGGAGCCGCTCCGAGCCCTTTTGTGCGTGCTATCGACGATACCACGGCCAGATGTGCTTTGTTCGTGTTGTTGTATTCCTTATGTTCCCGCACGTAAGCCACAAAATGTGTAACCATTCGCACCATGCCTTCGCAGTTGGTGCGGACTGTGGCGAGCTCTTTCTGGGCATCGAGCGAACGGTTATGGTAGCCGATGCCAGCCACGTGCAGGAATAGGTCGGGTAGAGGCACTTTATTCAGCAGTGCGTTAAGATTCTCACCTGCATCGTCGGCGGTGATATCAATTTGCTGCACTTTGACTTGAGAGCCGAAGCGATCACAGAGTTGTTCAAGGGCGTCGATACGACGTCCAGCCAGACCCAGTTCCCACCCCTGTTCGGCAAGTTGTGTGGCCAGTTCCAAACCAATACCCGAAGTGGCCCCGATGATGATAGCTTTCATAATTATATAAAAATAGCCGGAGGAATGGCCTCCGGCTTAGATAGATTACATGATGCCGCGTTCGCGGAGTTTCTGTTGCCATCTCCAAGCGCTTAGCATAGTGTCGTCGAGAGTCTCCTCGGCTTTCCATCCCAGCACCTCGTTGGCTTTCTTGGGGTCGGCCCAGATTTTTTCAATATCACCGGCACGACGTCCGACGATTTTGTGCGGCACCTTTACACCAGTAGCCCTTTCAAACGAAGCCAAAAGTTGTAGAACGCTGGCGCCGTTGCCTGTGCCTATATTGAAGATTTCCAGCGGTTCGTCGCTCTTGTCTTCTAGCATTCGTTCAAGTGCTTTAACGTGGGCTTTCGCGAGGTCGACCACGTTGATGAAGTCGCGGATGCATGAGCCGTCGGGTGTGTCGTAGTCGTCGCCGAAGATGCTCAGTTCCTTGCGCACGCCGATTGCCGTCTGAGTCAAGTACGGCACCAGGTTGGCCGGCACACCATTGGGCAATTCGCCAATTTCGGCGCTGGGGTGCGCTCCGATGGGGTTGAAATACCGCAAGAGCACCGCCTTGATGGGGCTGCCGCTACGAATCACGTCGGCGATGATGTCCTCACTTACCTGCTTGGTAGCGCCGTAAGGCGAAGTCGCTTTTTTGGTGGGGGCGTCTTCGGTTATAGGGTTCTTGTCGGGCTCGCCGTAGACCGTGCAAGACGACGAGAAGACGAAGCCTTTCACGTTATATACTGGCATAAGCTCCAGCAAGTTGAGCAGGATATTAAGGTTGTTGCGGTAGTACATGATGGGTTTTTCCACACTTTCGCCCACAGCCTTACTTGCCGCGAAATCGATGATTCCATCGATACCTGGATACTCGTCGAATAGCCGTCGCAGAGTGTCGATGTCGGTGCAGTCGCCTTTAACGAAAGCCGGCCTCACCCCTGTTATTCGCTCAATGCCGTCGATGACGTCGGCGTTGCTGTTTGAGAGGTTGTCGATAACTACAACCTCGTAGCCTGCGTTCTGCAGTTCAACCGTGGTGTGCGAACCGATAAACCCGGCCCCTCCGGCTACTAAAATTTTTCCTTTCATAGTTGGTAGTATTTAGATTTTTGCTAATACGTCGGCGATTCTCGGACAAGCCTTGCCGTCGCCGTAAGGGTTGACAGCGTGACTCATGCGGCTGTATTCTTCCGGGTCGTCGAGGAGCCTCGACACTTCGCCGACAATCTTATCGTAATTGGTACCCACCAGTTTCACCGTTCCAGCGTCAAGAGCTTCGGGTCGCTCGGTGGTGTCTCGCATCACGAGCACGGGCTTGCCCAATCCTGGAGCTTCCTCCTGAATGCCACCGCTGTCGGTGAGAACGATGTTGGACATTTCCATAAGAGCCACAAAATTCAGGTATTCAAGCGGCTCGATTAAGAAGAGGTTGCCGCCGCCGTTCATATTTTCGCCGAAGATTTCACGAATAGGCCGACGCACGTTCGGGTTGAGGTGCATCGGGTAGATGAAATCGACGTCGGGGTATCGCTCGCTGAGGGCTTTTATTGCTCGGCATATGTTGAGGAAACCTTCGCCAAAGTTTTCGCGCCGGTGACCAGTGATGAGTACCATGCGCTTTCCTCCAGCCAAGCGTTCAACATCATATCCCGCTTGCTTGAGGTTCGCTGCGATTTGTTCAGCCAATTGTTTGTCGCTCTTTATTTTGTTGACAACGATGTGGAGAGCGTCGATTACAGTATTTCCAGTGACCGTAATGCTGCTTTCGACCGCGTTCTCGTCGAGTAGGTTCTGTCGGCTCAGTGGGGTTGGCGCAAAGTTGTAAGAGGCAATGCGTCCGGTGATTTGCCGGTTCATCTCTTCGGGCCAGGGGCTGTAGATGTTGTGAGTGCGAAGCCCGGCCTCAACGTGTCCCACCGGAATCTGCTGGTAGAAAGCTGCGAGAGCGCTGGCGGTGCTGGTCGTTGTGTCGCCATGAACGAGAACGATATCAGGTTTCACCTCATTGAGAATGTCCCGCATACCCACGAGCACACGCGTGGTGATGTCGTATAGGTCCTGTCCCGACTTCATGATGTTGAGGTCGTACTGCGGTTTGATTTCGAAAATATTGAGAACCTGGTCGAGCATCTCACGGTGCTGTCCGGTTACACAAACGATGGTTTCGAAATCACTGTCGCGTCGCTCGAGTTCTTTGACCAGCGGGGCCATCTTAATGGCCTCGGGCCGTGTTCCGAACACGAGCATAACTTTAGTCTTACGGTCTTTCATTTCTTTAAATTATGATGATATGGTTGTTTGAATTATCGGGCCACAAAATTACTTAAAATAATTTATATATAAATCATGATTATTGAACTTTTATTAGTAATTTTGCGTGCCGATAGTCTTTTCGTTTGGCGAAAGGCTTGTTTTATAAGAGATTATGTCGAAACGAGTGTTGACAGTCATTGTGTCGTACAATTTCACGCCCTGGATGGAGAAATGTCTTGGGAGTGTGTCGTCATCGATCGTTCCGACCGATGTGCTGGTGGTCGACAATGCATCGGCTGACGATACCGTGGCGCGTCTGCGTGGGCAATTCCCGGAGGTGACACTCGTGGCTAATAACGAGAATTTGGGCTTCGGTGCAGCCAACAATATCGGTCTGCGAAAGGCCATTGAGGATGGCTATGATTATGCTCTGCTTCTCAATCAGGACGCCTGGATTGACCGTGATACACTCGAGAAGCTTATATCCGTCGCCGAAAGCGAGCCGGGTCGATGGGGAGTGCTGTCGCCCGTACACTTGACGGCTGACCGCGATGAGGTGGAGAGAGGATTTGCCACATATCTCGACGGCATGTCGCTGGATACGCTACGCACCCTGGCAGAGCCATTGAGCCGTCGGTTTCTCAATGCTGCTATTTGGCTATTGCCCGTTACGACAATCAAGACGGTAGGGGAGTTCTCGCCCTTGTTCCATCATTATGGAGAGGACAAGGACTATTGCAACCGCGTGCTTTATGCCGGTTATGCCATTGGTTGCGTTCCGTGGGCATTCGGTGTTCACGACCGCGCGGACCGCAAACCCACAGTCGAGCAGAGCGAACGTCTGGAGCGTGTTTATGCCCTCTCGGAATATGCCAATGTGAACTACTCGTTTCCTATGGCTTTCGCCCGCTCGGTACTGGCCCAATTGAAGAAGGCGACGGTGAAGCCGTCGGTCGGTCGCGGGAAGCATCTTTCCATTGCAGCAGGGCTGTTGGGAGCCACTGGCCGTGTGCTGAAACAAAGAAAAGAATTTAAAAAGAGAAAGAAATGAAACAAGAAAGGATATATGCCCCGATTGTGCTCTTTGTGTATAATCGTCCAGAACATACCCGCCAGACACTTGAGGCGTTAGCCAAGAACGAACTGGCCGGCCAATCGCGTCTCATTGTCTACAGCGACGGCCCAAAGAATGAAGAAGACAGGGTAGAGGTGGATCAGGTGAGGAGCGAAGTGGAGGCCATAAGCGGATTTGCGGAGGTCGAGGTGGTTAAGCGCGATGCCAACGTTGGACTCGCCGCCAACATTATCGACGGCGTTACGACAGTAGTTAACCGTTACGGGCGCGTGATTGTGCTTGAGGACGACCTGGTTACGGCTCCCTATTTCCTTCGCTTTATGAATGACGCCCTCGACTGTTACGCCGACGAGCCGAAGGTCGGTCATATCCAGGCCTACGACTTCACAAGCGACCCCAATTTGCCTGAGACATTTCTCATCAAATGGACCGGCAGTTGGGGCTGGGCTACCTGGGCAAGAGCATGGAAACATTTCAACCCTGATGGCAAGGCGCTACTCGAAGAGCTGCGTCGCCGTCACCTCACCCGCACCTTTGACCTTAACGGCAACTACCGCTTCACGCGTATGCTTCGTCATCAGGTGGAGGGTAAGAACAATTCTTGGGCCATCCGGTGGAATGCGTCGCTATTTCTTGCGGACGTTCTGTCGCTTAACGTGGGTCGGTCGCTTGTGCAGAACATTGGTTTCGACGGTAGCGGCACTCACTGCGGCAGCGACGCACTGTATACTGCGCATGTATGGACCGAACCGTTGCCTGTGGAGCCGATAACCCCAGTAGAGGAAAACCTATACGCCCGTCAGAGTCTTGGACGTTATTACCACCGCACGGCCGGCTTTTGGGCCAAAGTTCGTCGTCGTCTTAAAAGGCTGGTGTCGAGGCGATAAAAATGCGAAAAAAGAGGGTGTGTCAAAATTCTGGCACACCCTTTTTGTGCGTTATGGGTTATTGGTTGTTTTTTATATAACATGTTGTAAAACATATAAT
>JBGUHM010000041.1:0-10195 GCA_045112115.1 Sodaliphilus sp.
ATGAAATCATCTACAACGAGGTAGACCTCAAAGTGGAGAGGCCAGCCATTGCCGACTGTTATATAACCGATGTAACGGCTTTTAACGATTTCCTGTTCTTTGTCGCTAAAACCAACAGAAACTGGTTCACACTGTTCTTCGACACCAAAACTTATGACACAGGCTGCATTTCTCAGTCGATGATGAGAATAGGCCTCTCAGCCGACAAGCGGTGGATCGTAACCTACGTAAATGAAGACTTGAGCGACGACCAAGAGTTCAATAGGGAGTCGGTGGGCAAACTCTATGACTTCATAAAAAGAGCAAGTTACTGAAGCACGTCAGGGCCGGGCGTTCATCATCGTTTTAATAGCGGCACGGGCTGCCGCGAGCGCCTGTCGCTCCAATTCTTTTTGCTGATCCACATCGGCAGTATGGGCTTTTTCTACGATACGGTGAACCTCTGTCTGCAAGTCAATACTGAATTGCCGGCTCGCTCTTGCCTGCTCAATATCGCTTAACCCGCCGGCCGACATCTTTTCTTGATATGCGGCGTACATCTCTTGCGCTTTAGCAACCGACAGGTTGATTATTTCCTGCTCGGAACAGGTGTTTTTGACCTCTGAGGGTGTGGGCCCTTCATCTTTTGAGGTCGGCACAGACCACTGATTAGCGACGGCTGACGAGGCGTCGGGCGGTGACGAGGGTTTGATGGAGACGGCTGAAGATGTCTCGGACGGCACCACTATGGCGGTTTCATGATTGACGGGGCGCGGCCACCAGGCTATCACAGCCGCGGCGACAACCGCAAGTGCCGCTACCGCTATCCACACCCACTTAAGGCGTCGGCCAGTCAATGCTTGCCGAACTTGTGCCGCACTATGATAACGGGTTTGCGGATTTGTGGCCATGCATCGGCGCGACACATTGGTCGGTGAGAGATGCAGTTCACGAAGAATCACGCCCAGCGAATAGATGTCGCTCAAGACATCACCGGCGCTCGCGCCGCTTAGCACCTCGGGGGCAACATACCCCGGTGTGCCCGCCGCTTGCTTGAACGACGCATAATTCGAGGCGTCGCTGAGGCCGAAGTCAAGGACCTTCACTCGATGCCCCAGGGTGGTAATCATGACGTTCGAAGGCTTCAGGTCGCGGTGCACTACCTGATGGCTGTGAAGATAGTCCAGCGCATCGGTCAGTTGAGTCGCAATCGAGCGCGACTCCTGACGGCTCAGGCGATGCTCCCGACAGTAGTCGCTTAAAGTGACTCCGTCAATCCACTCCATCACGATGCACCATCCAAGTGGATGTACCTCCACAAAGTCCAGCGTAGTGGCGATATTGGGGTGATGCAAATCGAATGCCAAGTCAAACTCCTTGCGCAACAAAGCGGTGGACGTCATGTCGCCAGCAAGTTCTGATTTGAGACACTTTAAGGCAAACAACCGACCGTAGCGGCGCGCTTTCAGCACGCGCGTCACACCGCACGACGAGATGTGCACCGCCTCAACATGGCTCCATCCGGCGTCAACCACCGCACTGTCGTCAAGGTTGGCAAAGAATCCCGACTGCGACTCTTCCTTATTGTTTTTGTTGCCCATTACGGCTGCAAAAATAAAACTTTTTTCCCAAACAGTCCAATCTCAACGTTTTTTAATGATCTTGAGCACACTTGAACAGGTGGTGACATTGCCGGCACCGACGAGATGCGGTAATTTTGCACCCGGTAAGGAACGTGTGCAAAACAGCTCACAATGCTTGATGTCTGTACCTGTGAATCTGGACAATTCAACGACGATAAGTAACAGAGACCAGCAGCATCGCAACCTCTTCGTGACGTCGACATTGATAGTGCCACAACAGCGGTTTGGAATGTGATACGCCAAAAGGTGTGAGCTGTTTTCCTTCTGTTAACGGGCAAGTCCAGAGCCACACAGATGCAAAAGAAAACTCAGCGAACACCTTCTTACTTTGAAATATATAAACCTAATGCTTAAAACCCGATTCGGGATTATTATAAACACATAAAAGTAAAAAAACATGAACACAACATCCAAAATCAAAGACAAAACAAATTTGTTCGGGACTTTAGTCAATTGGTTTTCAAAAGGGAATAGAGACAAAGAAATCTTTTGGTGGGACATATTCTATCGTTATGAGGTGGCGATAGGCATTTGCGTCGGTGCAATTATTGCTTTACTCTTTTCGCTTCTTATTTATCCGATATTTTGCAGTGAAGTGATGACTGCATCGAGCAAGACAGAATTGAGTTGGGGCAATGGCTTGTTGGTCACATTGACACTCACATTGATTTATGGCATTCCATCCTCGCTGTTACTGTCTTGGGTAATGGTTTTACCATTTTACGAACGTGCCAGAAACGATGTATTCCCTACTCATAAGCGTTTGGACATAGGGCCAGCAAGGGTTGTGTGTACCAATATCTTCAGCGCTGGTGGCATAATAATCTTAATATATGCTATAGTCAGAGTGATATATAAAAATGTCCTTATCTCAAAAGTTCAGGGCATAATCATTGCAATAGCTATGATACTCCTTTTGTTGATTGTTGCAATTAATGCCGTCAGCTATTGCAACTGGCGCTTCGACTGGGCTATTGATAACCAAGACAGCATCTATTCCCGTCATTATAAGTATTGGACTTCAAGCTCTGAATTCGCTTCCGAAAGATATCAATGGAAACACTTGAGATGGTACAAAATGATGGTTGCCATTGTACTTCTTGCAGGCCCTTCGATTCTGGGGACAACTTTTTTCTTATACACTGCCTCAAATAAGTCTAAACACGACCATAACACACAGCAGGAAATACAATCGTCTGTCACGGAAGAGAATGCGGTAACTTCCATGCTTTCACCACAAAACACATCCTGCCATATTTTTGAGTTGTGTCAAGCCGACATTGCAAGTCTTGCCGTCGCAAGGACTTCTGCCCCTACCCCAATCAATTAATAATTGAAGGAGCACTTGGATTTACCACGACCCTGTTCTGACATCCGTCCCAATTTATAGTTCAGCAAACAGCAGTAACTGATGCCGTTGTCTCTAAACGGGAAACGGGAGTATAACTGCTGCTTGTGGTATGTGGTATCACTTCTTGTCGCGGTCGTAGTGCGGCATCTCGTCGGGTATAACCATCGAAATCTCTACCATGCCGGCTACTTGGCCGTCTTTGCGCCACGGACTCTGGTAAATCATCTTCTTACGGCCTTTCTTGGTGATAGTGTAGGCGTTGATTGTGTCGGTTTCCATCATGTGGCGTATCATCGCCTGCGAGCGTTCGTTGTGGCAGGGAAAGAGGTTCTGCCCCACCATCGACTTGCCGCCGCAGTTTACCTCGCGCGATTCTTTGTTCATATACAGCACTTTACCCTCGGTGTCACACACCGTCACTGCGCAATGTAGCCCTTCAGCCCAATCAAATTCCATAGTTATTTAGTTTTTAGGTCCGAATCGGTCATTAGGCCGATTCGGGGTTAGGTTATTACAATAGTTTACAAGTTCTCTGAAAAAGTCGAGACCCTCGCTCAGCGACATGAACGGACAGCTGTCGCCTTCCGAGGCCAACTGCTGACGCACAGCCTCCTCGGGATGGAACTGCACACCCAGCGCGAAGCCGCGGTCGGTGCGCTCTACGGCCTCAATTATTCTCTCGCCGTCGGTGACAGTGACACCGGTCACGCGTAGCGGCGTGCCCGACACATCGCCCACCACCTGGTGGTGCCACGACGGCACGTTGTGTATCTCATCGGTCACGGTAATCGAGTAGAGCAGCGACGTGTGGTCGGTCACAGTCACGTCGTGCGCCATATAGTGCTTGCGGTCGACGTCACGATGAACACCGCTGTACTCCACGCCCAAGCCGGAATAATAAGTCGGCAGGTCCTGGATGAGCTGAGCGCCGCTCACCACAGCCAGCATCTGCATGCCGCGGCATATTCCCAGCACGGGCACGTCGTGGTCGAGGCAGTAGGCCATCGTAAGGTATTCCGAGAGGTCGCGAGTGGCGTTGCAGTTGTCGCCTTCCAGACCGTGCCACGGCTGTGGCGTGGCGAAAAGCGTGGAACTGATGTCGCCGCCGCCGAGAAACACCACCGCGTCGATGTCTCGCATCACAGTATCTATTCCGCTGCCGTGGTAGGTGTCGCGTTTCACTCGTTCGGCCCATTCGGGCAGCAGCACGCCATAGTTGTCGACATATTTACCGGCCAGCACACCGTTGTCGCAATCCATGCCTGCCGGACACACCTGAGGCAGTATTACAGCCTCGCCGCCAGCCAACTCAACACTGCGTACCACGCGGTCGTAGGCCGCGGGGTTCGGCTGCCATGCCAGCCCCACTCTCACAGATGCCGACGCCCCCAAACCGAGCATCACCAGCATCACACATATAATTATAGTCTTAATCTTTGCCATATTCCGCTGCAAATATACAAAAAAACACGCAAATCCCCAGTGTTTGATTTATTTTTTGTACATTTGCGCTTTAAAAGCGAAAAACTATGTCAAAACTATTTCTACTCGACGCCTATGCGTTGATTTTCAGAGCATATTACGCAATGATGCGAAGCCCGCGCATCACTTCCACAGGTCTCAACACCAGCGCCATAATGGGCTTTGTGCTGGCTCTTCAGGATGTAATAAAGAAAGAGCGGCCCACCCACATGGCGGTATGTTTCGACCCTCCCGGCGGCACCTTCCGCCACCAGGAATACAGCGAATACAAGGCCAACCGCGAGAAGACGCCCGAGGACATCATCGCGGCCGTGCCTTACATCAAGCGCATTCTCGAGGCATATAATATACCCATCTACGAGGTGGAAGGCTTTGAAGCCGACGACGTAATCGGCACGTTGGCGCACAAGGCGAGCGAACACGGCGTCGACACATATATGATGACCCCCGACAAGGACTTCGGCCAACTCGTGGGCGAGCGGGTGAAAATCTACAAGCCGGCTCGAGGCGGTGCCGAGCCCGAGGTGCTTGGAGTGGATGAAATCAACGCTAAATACGGCATCGATTCGCCGCTTCAGGTAATCGACATACTCGCTCTCATGGGCGACTCGGCCGACAACATCCCCGGGTGTCCGGGGGTGGGTGAGAAACGCGCGCTGGAACTGGTGCACCAGTTCGGCACGGTGGAGCGTCTGCTCGAAAGCACCGACCAGCTCAAAGGCGCCGTCCAACGTAACGTCACCGGCAACGCCGACCAAATCCGGTTCTCAAAATACCTGGCCACAATCCGCACCGATGTGCCTGTGGATTGGGATGAAAACGCGCTGAGACGTCAGCCAGCCGACATGGAGGCGCTGCGACAGGTGTTCTCCGAACTCGAGTTCCGCACTCTTATCGACCGCGTGATCACACGAGGCGAAGCCAACCTCGGTGTAGACCCGGCGCTGGTGGCCGAAGCCAAACAAGCCTCCACCCCGGCGCCCGAAGCTTCACCCGCGTCACAACCCTCGCCGCAACTGTCGCTCTTCGGCGATGCCCCGGCAACGGAGGTCGTCGAGGAGTCTACCGCCCGCGACCTGTCATCGATGCCACACTCGTTCCAACTGGTGAGCGACGACAGCGAGGCAGCGAAGATGGTGACGCGACTGCTTGAGGCCGACACCGTGGCGGTGTGCCTGGTGGCCGACGGAGAACCCATGCGCTCATCGATTGTGGGTCTGGCAGCGTGCGCCGATAGCACCCAGTGCTATTACTTCCCCTTCGACGGCATGGGATGGATGGCTGCAGCTGTCAAACCGCTGTTCCAGGGCAAGGCAACGCTGGCGAGCAACGACGTGAAGCGCGATATGGTGACACTCCACGCGGCAGGGATCGACTTCACGGCACCGTATTTCGACACTGCGGTGGCCCACTATGTGCTTTCGCCCGAAAACAAGCATCTGACCGCCGACATAGCATCGCAACTGCTTGATCACGAAGCACTGAAGCCCGTAGTGACTCCCGCCGCCACAAAAACCGGACGACGCCAACTGTTTGCCGCCGCACCCGGTGAGAAACTTATGGAGTGGGCGTGCGAGCAGGCTATGCTCACGCTATTGCTTGTGCCGGAACTCACACGACGGCTCGACGACGAACAGATGACACACCTTTACCGCGACATCGAGCAACCGCTCATCGAAGTGCTCGCGCAAATGGAAATCGCCGGAGCGAGAATCGATGTCGACGCTCTCGCCGAAATTTCGAAAGAACTGACGGCCAGAATGGAACGACTCGACCGCGAATGCCACGAACTCGTAGGTCACGAGTTCAACACGGCCTCGCCGGCGCAAGTGGGTGAGGTGCTTTTCGGAGAACTCGCACTCGACGCGAAAGCAAAGCGCACCAAAACCGGACAATATTCCACAACCGAGGAGGTGCTGATGAAACATATCACCAAGCATCCCGTGGTGGCGAAAATACTGGAACTCAGAGGTGTGCGCAAACTCCTCAGCACCTACGTCGACGCACTGCCGGCACTCATCAACCCGCGAACAGGACGTATCCACACCACCTACACGCAGACCGTCACCGCAACCGGACGGCTCTCGAGCGTGAATCCGAATCTGCAGAACATCCCCGTGCGCAACGACGAGGGACGTGAGATTCGCCGAGCATTCATCCCCGCCGAGGGAAACGTGTTTTTCAGCGCCGACTACTCGCAAATCGAGCTGCGACTTGTGGCCGACTTCAGCGGTGACGAGACGATGCTCGAGGCTTTCGAGCAGAACCACGACATCCACGCCATCACTGCCGCAAAAATCTACCACGAAACGCTCGACGAGGTCACAACCGACCAGCGGCGAAAGGCAAAAACGGCCAATTTCGGCATCCTTTACGGCATCTCGGCGTTCGGCTTGTCGTCTCGCCTGATGATTTCCCGCTCGGAGTCGAAAGAGCTGATCGACGGCTATTTCCGCTCGTTCCCGCAGGTGAAACAATATATCGACAACCAGGTGGCACTCGCCCGTGAGAAAGGCTACGTCACCACCAAATACGGACGAAGACGGATGCTGCCCGACATCAACTCGCGAAACGCAGTGGTGCGAGGCTACAGCGAGCGAAATGCCGTCAACGCGCCCATCCAGGGCACTGCAGCCGACGTCATCAAAATTGCTATGGTGGCCATCTACCGCCGCTTCCGCGACGAAGGCCTGCAATCAAAGATGATTCTCCAGGTGCACGACGAGTTGAACTTCGACGTCGTACCGGCAGAACTCCCGCGCGTCGAGGCCATCGTCACCGCCGAGATGGAGAACGCCTACCACGGACGAGTACGCCTCACAGCCAGCCATGCCGCAGCTTCCAACTGGCTCGACGCCCATTAATCATTGGTCATTAATAATGTGCCCCCACTGTCCGCAACCAACTGAAACCACTTTCTTCACGGATCGAGAAACAAATTTATAGAACCCAACTTGATTATTTTAAAATGAACTGTTTACGCAAACTGTTGTCCAGTCTTTTTTGTCATCCAAAAGACAAATCAAATGCAACCGAAGTTGTTCCCGAAACAAACAACGAGACCCAAGAAGAACCGGCTGAAGAACTGAACATTTCCGCTAAATCATTCACCGATTCCAACGGTCAGGTGTTTCATGCCGATAAATCATCAAGCAAAGGGTCGCTACTCTTTAAGGATGCCCATTTGTTGGTGTATTTGGGCACCGTCAGGATAGATTTAAACAACATTTCTGATTGCACTTATGAAAGCCGTAGCCATGGGAATGGCATGATATCCTATATAGAACACACTTTGTACACCGAAAGTGGCGAAATCAAAAAACATGATATTGACGAATGGATGGGTCCTTCACAAGATGATTATGTCTCTTATATGGAAGACAGTGATTACCGTTATTTGCATTTCTCTTTTAAAGACGGCAAAAGGTTAAGCCTTGAGGATAAGGAGTATGACTACGAAGTATGGGTATGGCTCAAGGAACTTTTCTGCAAAGACACCAATAATTCATAGGGCCGGAAGAAAAGCTGTTATTGCATAATCAGACATAAATATCTGTGAATTAATGAAAAACACTAAGCTTAACATTTCCCATGTCGGCCTAATGACAGATTCGGGTTAAAAAAACCTCGGGTTAAATCTTGCGTGTTACATGCCTGTATAGCTTCCGGTAGAAGGGGTTGCGCGACAGAGTGGTGCTGTCGCCCAGGATGATGAGTTTCATGCGGGCGCGCGTCATAGCCACGTTCATGCGGCGCAGGTCGCGCAGGAAGCCTATGTCGCCCGTGTCGTTGGAACGCACCAGACTGATTACTATCACGTCGCGCTCCTGACCCTGGAAGCCGTCGACAGTGTTGACCGAGATTGCCGAGCGTAGCGGTTTGAGCAGTGGGTCGCGAGAGAGCAGGCGACGCAGGTAACGCACCTGCGCGCGGTAAGGCGAAATCAGGCCCACATCTATTCGCTCCTCGATAAAGCGTTGACGGCCAATGCGCTCCACATAGTCGTGAAGTGTGGCCACAGTGAGTTCGGCTTCCTCGCGGTTGAATCGGCCCACGCCCGAAGCCGCCACCTGTTCACCGCCCTCGAGGTCGCCGGTCTCAACCCATTCGATGGGGGTGTCGAGGTCGAGGATACCGCGCCAGCGCACTTCGGGCGCGCTCTCCATCTTCCCGTGATAGAACCACTCGTTGGGAAACGCCATGATTTCGTCGTTCATGCGGTACTGCATGCGCAGCATCGTCACCGCCTGAGGATTGGAACGGGCTATACGCTCCATAAGCGTCACGCCCAGACCGCCTTTCAGCGCATCGAGGTTTTTCACTGTGGGGGGCAGCTGGCAGTGGTCGCCGGCGAGGATGACGCGCGAGGCTCGGCGGATGGCAATCCAGCACGCGGCCTCGAGTGCCTGTGCCGCCTCATCGATAAACAATGTGGCGAAGTGGGTGCCCTCGAGCACTCGCGAAGCGGTGCCGGCAAGCGTCGCGGCAACCACCCGGGCGTGGTTCATGATCTCGTTGTGGATGCCCAGTTCGAGCTCGGTGGCACGAGAGGTGAGGCGGGATATCTGCTGGTGTACGCTCTCGCCTTTCTTGCGCGACGATTTCAGCTGGCGGATGGCCTTGCGCATCGCCCACAACTTCGGATATTCGGGATGGTCCTCGAAGCGGCGCTCGTAGGTGTGAGGCAGCAGACGGTCGTTCACCCGGCACGGGTTGCCCACGCGCAGTACTTCCACTCCGCGCTCGAGCAATCGTTCGCTGATCCAGTCCACGGCCATATTGCTTTGAGCGCACACCAGCACCTGGTTCTCACGCCGAAGGGTTTCGTAGATGGCTTCGACAAGTGTCGTTGTCTTGCCGGTTCCCGGGGGGCCATGCACCACGGCAACGTCCTTGGCCCGCAGCACCTCGTTCACAGCCTGCTGCTGCGACGCGTTCAGCCAGGGAAACGACAGCGGTGGGAACGAGTACGTTGACAGACGTGAAGGGTTGTAGAACAGTTCACGCAACTCGGCCAGACGGTTGCCCTTCGCGCCAATCACGCGGTCAAGCGCCTCAATCATCAACTGGTAAGTGCGCTCGTCTATCGACAGCTGCACACCCAGGCGCGCCACAGCGTTGAGGCGTGTAACAGCCTCGGGGTCAGGAACGGCGATGACCAGACGGCGATCACCAACCATGCTCACCGTAGCGGTAATGGGCAGGTACTTCACGTCGTCGAGACCCGTGACCGAGAAAAACATCACCTGACGGCCAGGCTCGAAATTGCTTTCTTCGCCAGGCTCAACCTCGTCGCTGTCGGACTCCACCTTGTTCTCGTCGTGAAACACCTCGACCACAAGCTGGTTCAACGAGTTGTAATAGCTGCGGCCAAGACGCAATGGATAATGGCAGTTGCCACGGGCAATATTATGCTCGATGCCCAAAGCCTGCGACAGACGCTTGAACTCCTCGCGCTCACTGTCTCGCTCCAGCACCACCAGACCGCGTTGCTTTCGCAACTCTCTCACGGCATCAACTCTCGCTATCTCTCCCATCACAATTAGCCTTAAACCCGAATCGGGTTAAATCTGTCCGCAAAATTACTCACTATTCTCCAATCCACCAAACTTTAACCCGAATTGCAGCAACAAGGCGTGTCATAATTAATTTTAGGTTATTAAACACGCTTCGCGTGGAACCACGAAGTGCTCACGACCCGAAGGGGAGCCCGTAGGGCAAGCGCAGCGCAGTAAATTTT
>JBGUHM010000042.1:0-2065 GCA_045112115.1 Sodaliphilus sp.
CTGCCATTTCTCGCTGCCGACTACACGGTAACGTCCTCTGACTGTCTCGACAAGGAACACGCAGTCGCAGTTGTTGACGTAAGCGGCAAGAGCCGAAGCGTTAACGCCCACTCCTGGGTGAACTGCGGTCAGCTTGTTCAACTGCGTCTGGCTGGGGTATTCGCCCTGTGCCTCACTGGTGAGCTGTGACTTGTCGGGCAGGATGTCGATGAACTTCCAAGTGGCATCGGCGGCAAGCTCGAAGTTGCCGTTATACACAGCCGAAGTGAGACGACCATGTGTGTCGTGCTGGAGCGTAGGCCAATTCACGATTTGGTCTTTGCTGATGTAGTAGATTCGCCTCTTGATGCCAGGGAGTTCGGGCGTTCCCTGACACCAAGCGAGCGAGTTTTGAATACTGGTACAATTCGTTGCCATAATACGATGTGTGGATTTTATGGGTTATGGATTTGAATCATTGTCAGCCAACTCAATTACTTTGAGGGTACGATAGTCGATGCTCTCGAACTGCACACCAAAGAACATGGTGGCGATGTAGGTAAGCACGAAAGGAGCATACTCCTTGACCATGATGCTTTCCACGTCGCCCATCTGGTCATAGCCCACGAGCATATTGCTCTTGGGTGTGACGTGGAAGAATTTGCTGTCGGTCTTGTTGTAGAGTGGCACGATGTGCAAACGTCCGTTGCTTCCCTCGACGCAGTTCTGATTGAACTGGTTGTAGTAGTTAATACCACCGTGGGTAAGCAACATGGCCTCGTTGTACTTGTCGGCGAAGTCCTGCGAGCAGTACAAGTTCAAGTCTTTTGCACGCAAGCGTGGGTCAAGCGAATAAAGAATCTCCTTCGCCACGTCAACGGCGTTGGCGGCGGTGATTTCTTCAGTGAGCTTCATGTAGTTCTTGTTGGTTTCACTGATGGTCTCGGCGGCAATCTCCGCTTCGGTGATAGTGTCGAAGCCATCAAACAAATCGTGTGTGGTGTCGCCATTGGCATCACGCACGCCGCTCCAAATAGCATCATTGAGGTGCGAGGACAAGCCTTTTGCGATAAGTGCCAGCACGTGCAAAGCGGTGGGCGTGGTCATCTGACCGTCGCCTTTCGTTGCGCCGGTGCCGAGCAGTGTGCTGATGGCGGTGTTCGGCTCGAAGTCGAGCACCACATTGCCGAAGTGGGTTTCCAGCGTGCGGTGGTCGAGCGTGAGATCCACGTCGGCGCGTCGGTTGGACTTGTAGGGAGCAAACTGGGCATCAGCATTGATGGTGCCCACAATCTCTTTGTATCGGATTCCGGGACGCCCTGTCATATATTGCAGGGTGTCGGAGATTCCGATGATGGGAAGCATAAGCAGATCCTTGCGCCATTTGATGGCCGCGGTCTGATAGTCTTCCAGGGTGAAATTAAGTCTTCCTGCCATAGTGTGTTTTTCTTGGATTAGGGTTTGGATTCTGTGATTTCATGAGCTGCTTCGTCAATCAAGGGAGTTGATTGTACAATGCACGGGAGCTGTTGCAAGTCTGTGCAAAACTCTCCACCTCGTCAAGTGGTTGGTGAGTGTCGGACTTGCTTTCATTGATTACTGCGGTGGAAGTGTCGGCTGGCGACTTTTTCACCGCTTCCAGTTGTTCGGCGAGCTCGGTGTTGCGTTTGTCGCGTTCGGCAAGCGCACGCTCGATCTCCTGCACTTGTGCGGCGGTGAGCGTTACACCGTCCTCGCCCACGGCAAAGCCCTCGATGTTGAGGACTTTGCCCACGAGCGAAAAGGACTGATTCATGACTGCGGATTTTAGATTTACTTGATTGGATTCTTGGTTTGTTTTCTGATTTTCGATGGGTGCCACCTCACGAGGCGACTTGAACAGCGAGGCGATAGAGGCAAGGAAACGAGCGAAGAGCGTTTCCTTGCTATCTGTCGGCACGTTAGGAATGGGCATACCTGCTGCGGCCATCGCCGATGCCACAGCGTCGGTGAGCACCGGCTTGGACTCTCCGAGGTCGGTCACCTCATCGACAAATCCCCATTCCTTCGCCTCTTTCGCAGTGAGCCAGCCGCCCTCTCGCATGAG
>JBGUHM010000043.1:0-18153 GCA_045112115.1 Sodaliphilus sp.
AATACGACTCGCGCGGCGGCTGCAACGCAATAATTATCACCGCCTCCAACTATCTCATGCGTGGCTCTAACCACACGGTGATTCCCAACGATGTCGTCACCATAGGCAGCCAGGCATTCGCCTGGTGCGAGCGCCTGGCGTTGGAGACGCTGCCGCCGTCGGTGACCTCGGTGCGAGACTACGCGTTCGTTGGCTGCGATGCCATCACGTCGTTCACCTTCCCTGAGTCGGTGACCCAGCTGTACAGCAATGTGTTCCAGTACTGTGACAACCTCGAGAGTGTGTATATCCCGGCATCGGTCACAACAATCAAGAGCTCGGGGTTCGGCGGCATCAGCTTGTTCCGGTACTGCCCGAAGCTACGGAGCGTAGTGGTGGACGAGGCCAACCCCGCGTACGACTCGCGTGAGGGCTGCAACGCCATCATCGAGACCGCGACGGGAGTCCTCATCGAGGGCAGTCCCGCGAGCTTCATTCCCGAAGGCGTGACCTACATCGGCGAGGATGCGTTCTATGGTAAGGATCCTCTTAGCGAGCTGCACATCCCATCGACAGTGATCGGCATCGACAACGCCGGCATCTACGCTAGCGACAGTCTGCGAAGCCTCACCTTCGCCGAACCCGCTGCGTTGCGATACATCGGCACGCTCTCTCTGTCGTATAACAGAGCGATTGAGGTGCTGGAGCTGCCCGAAGGGCTCGACTCCATAGCCCGCGCCGCCGTGCAGTACTGCTATAACCTTCGACGCATAGTGTTGCCCTCGACGGTGCGATACCTGGGGGATAACACGTTCAAGGACTGCAACAAACTGCAGGCGTTCTACTCGAAGGTGAACGACCCCGACGCAATCATCTACGGCGACGGCAGCGGCAAGTGCATCGCCAGCGCCACGTTCGAGAACGCCACACTCTACGTGCCGAAGGGTACTGCCGAGCGTTACCGCGCCATCGACCATTGGCAGGTGTTCCCCACCATCCGCGAGATTGACTACGACAACCTGCGCGGCGACCTCAACGGCGACTACGAGGTGAACACCGGCGACGTGAGCGTCCTCTATCGCGCCATCCTCAACGGCGACGCCGACCTCCTCTACGACCTCAACGGCGACGGTAACGTCAACACCGGCGATATCTCGGCTGTGTATTCAATCATCCTTAACTAACAAACACCTGTTGCCCTTATGAAAAGACTGCTCCTAATCACCTGTTGTCTTGCAGCCTTTGTAACAGCAAGCGCCTACTCCTTTCTTGTTGATGGCATTGCCTACAACATCAATCCCGATGACGACAAGAAAGTGAACGTGACCTACACAAGCAACTTCATCTATCCTGACCCGACGCAGAACAACTACTATGGTGTCACCGACCTCAATATTCCCGAAACGGTGAAATACAATGGCAAGACCTACACTGTCACGGGAATAGATCCCAATGCGTTTCAATATTCTCCGATGAAATCCATCACCATACCCAAAACATTGACCTATGTCGGCGAATACGCGTTCAATGGATGTGAAAATTTGGAAAGGGTGAACATAAGCGACTTGACTGCATGGTGCAACATCGACTTCGCCGTTGGCACTTGGACGGGACATCAATATGACAGTGCTCCTGTTTACAATTTTTACAAGTCCAAAACTGTTGCTTACCTGAACGGTCAACCACTGACCGACGTTGTGATTCCCACATCGGTGACCGATATCAAGCCGATGACGTTCTATGGGTGGACATTTATGAAATCCATCAAACTGCACAAGGGTGTGAAGTCGATAATCAATGCCAACACATTCAGCTGGTGCGAAGGTTTTGATATTATCATCCCTGATTTGGAGATGTGGTTTAACTTGAATTCGCAATTCACCGACCTCAATGGTAAAAAATTGATTATTGACGGCGAAGTTGTGACCGATGTAGTGACTCCACAGAGTGTCACCAAAATCAGACCTGGTATTTTCTCCAGTTACGAGCATCTCAAATCCATTACATACCACAACAAGGTTGATACGATAGACAATAGTGCTTTCAATTCTTGTACCGGCTTGACAACTGTCACTCTACCCTATTCGATTAAACAATTGAATATGAGGGCATTTGGCGGATGCTCTAACTTGCAGTCGATTTATGTCGAGCGGTATCAGCCCGCAAGCATTAACAACTCGTTCATGGGTATCGACTATACAAATTGCACGCTGTACGTACCCAGCCGCCACATCAGAGAGTACAAATATGCCGACTACTGGAAATCTTTCACCAACATCGTGGGTTGGGACCCCTTCCCGGGTGACCTCAATGAGGACTATGAGACCAATACCGGTGATGTGAGCGTGCTGTACGACGACATCCTGAGCGGCAAGACCGATTTCGACTTAAACGGCGACGGTGTGGTCAACACCGGCGACGTGAGTGCCCTCTACTCTATAATTCTCGGGAATTAAGAATTAAAAATTATGCATGACAACATTGTTCTTGAAAAGAGCAAAGACTTCGCAATCCGCATTATAAAGCTCTATCAGTTTTTTACCGACAAGAAGCATGAATACGTCATCTCAAAACAGATAGTACGCAGCGGAACATCGATAGGTGCGAATCTTTCGGAGGCCATCTATGGTTCAAGCAAAAGGGATTTCCTAAATAAAGTCAAGATTTCCCTGAAGGAGG
Source organism: Sodaliphilus sp. (assembly GCA_045112115.1). Lineage (GTDB taxonomy): Bacteria > Bacteroidota > Bacteroidia > Bacteroidales > Muribaculaceae > Sodaliphilus. Next base: position 2,659 of record JBGUHM010000043.1, read on the forward strand.
CCTCCGAAACCAAATACTGGCTTGAACTCTTATATAAAACAGATACCCTTTCCGACGAACAGTACAATAGCATATATAATGTATAATGATTGCAAGGGACTAATCAGTTTATTGGCAGCCATATCAAAAACGACAGGTAAAACAATGAAGAATTAGTCTTTTATTCGTTTTGTACGCGTTCCGCAAAATAATTCTTAATTTATAATTCTTAATTTATAATTTAAATGCAATACAAGGAATACATAAAGCGGATACGGGAATTTATCCCGAAGGACAGAATTTACACCGACGAGCTGCGTCGGCTCACCTGGGGCACCGACGCCGGGTTCTACCGCAACGTGCCGCAGGTGGTGGTACGCAGCAAGGACGAGAAGGAGGTGTCGCGGCTACTGGCCGTAGCCAACGAGATGAAGCTGCCGGTGACATTCCGCGCCGCCGGCACAAGTCTATCGGGCCAGACCAACACCGACTCGATACTCATCGTGGCCGGCAAGCACTGGGAGCGGTACAGTCTCAACGACGACGCCAGTGTAATCACCATGGAGCCGGGACTTGTGGGCCATCGCGTCGATGAGATTCTCGCGCCATTCGGCCGCACATTCACCCCCGACCCGGCCTCGAAAAACAGTGCCATGGTGGGTGGTATCGTCATCAACAACGCCAGCGGCATGAGTTGCGGCACACACGCCAACAGCGACCGCCAGTTGCTCTCGGCACGATTGGTGCTGGCCGACGGCACGGTGCTCGACACCGGCGATGCCGACAGCCGTCAGCAATTCCTCGAGACGCATCCCGAGTTCATCAAGCGCATCGAGGCTTTGCGCGACCGCGTCACAGCCGACACCGAACTCGCCGACCGCATCCGCTACAAATATTCCATCAAAAACGTGACCGGCCTGAACCTGCTGCCGCTGGTCACTTTCGACGACCCGTTCGACATCATCACCCACCTGCTCGTGGGCAGCGAGGGCACACTGGCTTTCGCCAGCCGTTTCACCATGTCGACCGGTGTGGCACCCACCCACCGCGCCAGCGCCATGCTATACTTCAGCGAGATGCGCTCGGCTTGCGAGGCGGTGGTGGCGATGAAGAAAGGCCCTGTGCACTGCGCCGAGATGCTCGACAAGAAATCGCTTGCGAGCGTCAACGACACCACGGGCGAAGGCCTCACGGCGGTGCTGATCCAGACTTTCGCCATGTCGCAGGATGAACTCGACAAAAACATAGGCGAAATAAACGACATCCTCAAGTCGTTCACACTTGCGGTGCCAGCCCGCTTCACCAGCGACCCGAAGGAGTACGGGAAATACTGGGCCATCCGTTCCGGCATCTTCCCCAGCGTGGGCGGCACGCGTCCGGGCGGCACCACGGTGCTCATCGAGGACATCGCCTTCCACATCGAGGACCTGCCGCAGGCCACCGTAGAACTGGCGCAGATGCTTGTCGACCACGGCTACGACGACAGCTGCATCTACGGCCACGCCCTTGAGGGCAACTACCATTTCATCATCTCGCAGTCGTTCGACACACAGGAGGAAATCGACCGTTACGAACGGCTGATGCGCGCCACCGTCGAACTCGTTGTCGACCGTTATGACGGCTCGCTCAAGGCCGAACACGGCACCGGGCGCAATATGGCACCGTTTGTCGAGAAAGAATGGGGCGAGAAGGCATTCGCCGTGATGAAGGAAATCAAACAGCTGTTCGACCCGCGCGGCATCCTCAATCCGGGCGTGATTTTCAACGACGACCCGCAGTGCTTCATCAAGCACCTGAAACCCATGCCGCTGGTCAACGAGAAGGTGGATAAATGCATCGAGTGCGGGTTCTGCGAGGTGAACTGCGTGAGCTGCGGCTTCTCGCTTTCGTCGCGTCAGCGCATCATCGCCCAGCGCGAGATGGCGCGCCTGGAGCGCACCGGCGAGGACAACAAACTGCTCGCACGACTGACAAAACAATATAAATACCTGGGCGATGAAACCTGCGCCGCCGACGGACTATGCTCCACGTCATGCCCCATGGCAATCAACGTGGCCGACCTCACGCACGACCTGCGTGCAAAAGCACGGCCCGTAGGCAGCGCAGCATATCGCACCGGACACTTCGCCGCACGGCATTTCGCCGGCGTGAAGAGTGGAATAAAAGGCATGTTGTATCTCGCCAACGCAGCGCACACGGTGCTCGGCGACCGCGCCGTCAACGCCACGGGGCGTGCGCTCCACCATTTGGGCGTGCCGTTGTGGACGGCCGAACTGCCCAAGCCTCGACACAGCAAGCACATCAAGCAGGAGCCTTCCGAGAAAAAAGTCGTCTACTTCCCGAGTTGCCTCAACCAGGCCATGGGACGAAGCAAAGGCGGACAAAAGCCGGCGCTCGTCGAAGCCGTGACGGCATTCCTAGCCAAAGCCGGATGGGAAGTGCTGTTCCCCGAGAAAATGAACGGCTTGTGCTGCGGCATGATATGGGAAAGCAAAGGCATGCCCGCCATCGCCAACGAGAAGACGGCGCAACTCGAGGCCGCACTGCTCGCCGCCAGCGACGGCGGCAAGTATCCTGTAGTGTGTGACCAGAGTCCGTGCCTGCACCGCATGAAAGCGCATTTCAAACAAATCAAACCGCTTGAACTGCTGGAGTTTATCCACGACCAAGTGGTTCCAGAACTCACCTTCACCCCTCTCGACGAGCCAGTGGCCGTGCATCTCACCTGTTCGTCGCGACTCATGGGTCTCAACGACAAGATTCTGTCGCTGGCACGTCGCTGCGCCAGCCGCATCATCGTGCCCGACGGTGTGGGATGCTGCGCATGGGCCGGTGACAAGGGTTTCTCCCATCCCGAGCTCAACGCCTGGGCGCTGCGCAACCTGAGAGTGGCTCTGGAACGACACGGCGTCAAACGCGGATACAGCAACAGCCGCACATGCGAAATAGGGCTGTCGCATCACGGCGGCATCCCTTACCAGCATCTGGTATATTTGCTCAACGAAACATTAGCCACTAAACAATAAAAAACACATAAAACAATGAAAATTAGAGTTTTATCAATTCTGGCAATTATTGCCTTCACCGCCTCCTGCTCCAATGCGCAGGAAGCAGCAGCACCCGCAAAACCCAAGCCGAGCGCCGCCGCGCCCGCCATCAAGCCGTGGCTGCTGCCGGCAAAGCACGTCAACCACGACAAGTACTATGAACGTCGCGCCACCCACTTCGGCTATCTGCCCACCGACAGCGACGACATCATCATGTTCGGCAACAGCCTCACCGACGGCGCCGAGTTCAATGAACTGCTGGGCAACCCCAACGTGAAGAACCGCGGCATCATAGGCGACATCATCCCGGGACTGATTGACCGCCTGGAGCCGGTGGTTGCCGGACATCCCGCCAAAATCTTCATCCTCTGCGGAGTGAACGACATCTCGCACAACGTGGGGCCCGACAGTGTGGCGCGAGACATGGACCGTCTGCTAACCGAAATCAAGCGCCGCAGCCCGCAGACGCGCATCTACCTGCAGAGCCTGCTGCCGTTCAACAACAACGTGCAGATGTGGAAATACCTCAAGGACAAGGAACAGGAAGTGGTGCAGACCAACGCCCTCTACGAGAAGCTGGCGAAAAAGCACGGTGTGACGTGGATCAACCTCTATCCACTGTTCGATGACGGCACCGGCCGACTCAAAGCCGAATACACCAACGACGGCCTCCACCTCATGGGCAAGGGCTACATCATCTGGCGCGACGCCATCCTCCCGTACGTCAACGAATAATCAATTTCAAGTATAAAATCCATAGTATCTAACGACCTACAACACCAAAACACATGTACAGTAAAATCAGACAAATACTCGCTTTCCTGTCGATTGTCGGCTTGACGTTGCTGTTCCTCGATTTCACGGGAACGCTGCGGCACTGGCTGGGATGGATGGCGAAGATACAGTTGATGCCGGCGGTGCTGGCCGTCAACGTCATAGTGATTGTGATTCTGGCCGTGCTCACACTGCTGCTGGGACGCGTGTACTGCAGCGTGATTTGTCCGCTGGGCATCTTCCAGGATTTCGTGGCATGGCTGCGCCGGCGTTTCTCACGCAAGAAAGGACGGCATTACAGCTACAGCAAGCCCTTGACGTGGCTGCGCTACACCATTCTGGCCATCTTTGTGGCGGCTATCATTGCCGGCATAGGAAGCCTTGTGGCGCTGCTCGACCCCTACGGCGCTTACGGCCGTATCGCCACCACCCTGTTCCAGCCGTTGTGGCAATGGGCAGCGAGCGGTGCCGAGGCCGTTGCCGAGCACTACAACAGCTATGCCATTTACTCCACCGAGGTGTGGCTGCGGTCGTTGCCGGTGCTCATCATCGCCGTGGTGACGCTGGCGCTGGTGGCCATCCTCGCCTGGCGAGGCGGTCGCACCTACTGCAACACCATCTGCCCCGTGGGTTCGTTCCTGGGTCTGCTGTCTCGGTTCTCGCTGTTCCGCTTCAAGTTCATCCCCGAGAAATGCATCTCCTGCGGCAAGTGTGAGCGCAGTTGCAAGGCGTCGTGCGTCGATTTCAAGCGGCATCATGTCGACTACTCGCGATGTGTGGCGTGCGGCAACTGTCAGGAGGCTTGCGCCGTGGGTGCCATGAAACTGCGCTGGGCTTACGGAAAGGATGAAGCGCCGGCCAATGAACCCGCTCCCGAGCGCCCCATAGCTGTCGACAAGGGCAAGCGCGCCTTCCTCATCTCAGGCGCGGTGGCACTCGCCGGTGCGGCGATGGCGCAGACAAAGAAAACCGTGGACGGCGGACTGGCCACCATCGAGGACAAGAAGATTCCGCCGCGCAAGACTCGCGTGCTGCCGCCGGGCGCCGTCAGCGCACGCCATCTGGCGCAGCACTGCACCGGCTGCCAACTCTGCGTGGCCGAATGCCCCAACCAGGTACTGCGTCCCGACAACGGCCTGCTCACACTCATGCAACCCATGATGGGTTACGAGCGCGGAGATTTCTGCCGGCCGGAGTGTACACGCTGCGGCGATATCTGCCCCACCGGCGCCATCATGCCGCTGACGCGCGACGAGAAGAGCGCGTTGAAAATTGGCACCGCGGTATGGGTGATGGAAAACTGCCTACCGCTCAACCACAAGACCGGGAAAGGCGATGCCGTGGAGTGCGGCAACTGCGCCCGCCACTGCCCCACCGGCGCCATCCGCATGCGCCCGATGAACGCCAACAAAGAAGACTCACCGCTCATTCCGTTTGTGAACGAGGAGCGCTGCATAGGCTGCGGCGCCTGCGAGAGCGTGTGTCCGGCCCGTCCGTTCACCGCCATCTACGTCGAGGGTCTTGACACACAACACAATATCTAAACCACAGCAACAACGATGAAAAAGGACAACACAACATATCAAGGCCGCACATTCACACGGCGGCAGTTCTTCAAAACAGCCGGCGCGGCGACCATCGCCACGAGCACGCTGCTGGCTGCATGCAGCGACAACGACACCGTCGACGATGCCGACGTGCCCGTAGGCAAGATGACCTACCGCGTCAACCGCTCCACCGGCGACCGTGTGTCGCTGCTCGGCTACGGCATGATGCGACTGCCCACCGTCGGAGGCAAGAGCGGCCGCGAGGACGGTGACGGCAAAATCGACCAGGAGCTGGTCAACAAGGAGGTGGACTACGCCATCGCCCACGGCGTGAACTACTTCGACACCTCCCCCGTCTACTGCCAGGGCCGCAGCGAGACCGCCACGGGAATCGCACTGAGCCGATACCCGCGCGACAAATACTTCATCGCCACGAAGCTGTCGAACTTCAACCCCGACACCTGGCCGGCGGAGAAAGGACAGGAGATGTTCCGCAACTCGCTGAAGAATCTCAAGGTGGACTACGTGGACTACATGCTGCTGCACGCCGTGGGCAACGGAGACGACGGCGTGGAGACGTTCAACCAGCGCTATATCGACAACGGTATGCTCGACTGGCTCGTCGAACAGAAAGAGGCCGGGAAAATCCGCAACCTCGGATTCAGCTTCCACGGCGACATCGCCGTGTTCGACTCGCTGCTCGAGTGGCACGATGCCGGCGACTACCACTGGGACTTCGTGCAGATCGAGCTGAACTACCTCGACTGGAAACACGCCCACGAAATCGACAAGGACAACACCAACGCCGAATACCTCTACGCCGAACTCGAGAAACGCGGCATCCAAGCCATCATCATGGAGCCGCTGCTCGGTGGACGACTCAGCGATGTGCCCGACACAATCGTCGAACAGATGAAACGGCGCGAACCGAAACGCAGCGTAGCCTCATGGGCGTTCCGCTACGCCGGCTCGCCCGACGGCGTGCTCACCGTGCTCAGCGGCATGACTTACATGGAGAACCTGAAGGATAATATCATCTCCTACTCGCCGCTTGTGCCCGTCACCGATGAGGAGAAACGCTTCCTTTCCGACATCGCCGAACAGTTGATGAAGCTCAAGACCATCCCCTGCAACGACTGCAAATACTGCATGCCATGTCCTTACGGCATCGACATCCCCGCCATCTTCGTGCACTATAACAAGTGCATACAGGAGGGATACCTTATCGAGGCTCCAGTCGACAAAGAGGGCGAAGTGGTGCGCAACCCGGCCGACAAGGCCTACCAAGAGGCGCGGCGCGCGTTCCTCATCGGCTACGACCGCAGCGTGCCCAAGCTGCGCCAGGCCAACCACTGCGTGGGCTGCCACCAGTGTGAAAGCCACTGCCCCCAGCGCATCAAAATCGCCGACGAACTGCGCCGCATCGACAACTTCGTCAACAACCTCCGCCTCTCCCGGGAGATGTAGCGCATAAGGATGCCCGCGCGATATAACGACTGTCACCCCCGTTCCTGGTTTGGGACGGGGGTGACAATTATGTTGCGCTGTCTATTGCCTTAGTTGCGGCAGTCGGTTTCGACGAACATGTCGTTGATTTCGGTGGGGAAGTCGGGCAGGTAGATAGTGCGGAAGGTGCCGATAGAGAACTTGTCGGGCTCACCGATGTAGATTTTACCGTCTCCGTAGGCATATAGTATGCCGTTCACGTATCGTATGGCCCTGAGGTTGGGCAGCCCGGTATTCACCTCGTTGACGGTGTTGCCGCGAAGGTTGTGGTACTTCAGTCTGCCGTAGCTGTCGAGGAAGTAGACACGTTCGTTGGTCTGGTTCTCGAAGAAGAAGTTATGTTCGCGCGGGTACTTCACCTTGTTCTGCCGCAGGAAGCCGTTTGTGGCGTCGAAGGTGTAGGTTGCGTCGACGTTGTAGATCGAGGGGTGGATATAGCCGTTGTAGTCGCGGTAGGCGTGTTCCTCGACATCGAATCCGTCGATGAGCACGAAGTTGTATTGCATGGTCATCTTTCCGAAGTGCGGGCTGCGGTCGCCAGAGTAATATCCGTTTGGCTGGTATCCGCCGATGTCGGTTACGACCTTGTCGCTCACCATGACGTGCCGCGTTTGGCTGCTGCCGATGTTCTCCAGGAGCCAAGCCACGTCGGTGCTCGAGGGCTCTGTTGCGTTCGACGAGCTGACGTAGCCGCTGGCCCACATGTAGTTAGTTCCGCTGGATTCGTCCTGCACGAGGTCGCAGATGACGCCTGTTGGCGACGCCATCAGCGAGCTGTTCTTGTAGATGTTGTTGCCGTTGGTGTACCAGATATCGCCTTCTCGCGATACGAAGAAGTGGTTAACATTGGTGTTGTAGCGCGTATAGAACGAGCCGTGGCCCAATGGGTTGGTGGAACGCATGAGGTACACCGCGGCATTGGGCGCAGCGCTGTTGTAGGTGCGTATATACGCTGTACCCTTGCGGACGAACACCTGTTTGATTGTCGTTGCATCGACGCTCAGGCTGCCGTATTGCAGCACGTTGTTGCGGAAGAGTGCCGGCTTGCCGTTGTAGCTGCCGGCGAGCCATATTGCGGGCTCGACGATGACATTGAAGTGGAAGGGGACAGTCTCACCCTCCTTTGTCATGAAGACAATGTAGAGTTCGATCTCGCCGCCCACGCTTATAGCCTTGATGGCCTGCGAATTGGAAGCTGGGTCTGAGATGAAATCGACTACGTTGCGGTTGTAGCTGCCGCGGTTGGTCAAGGTGGCTTCGCAGGCCACGCTACCCTCCTGCGGGTAGAAGGTGATTTCGGAGCCCACGCTCATATAGATGGTGGTGGTCGGGGTGCTCGAGGTGTACAGCACCTGGGTGGTCCGAGTGTTATCGCCGTCGTAGTATCGCAGTGTGAAATCACGAGTCCAGTAGCCTGACAAAACAGTTTTACCACCGGCATTGAGCTTATAGTCCTGCGTTGCGCGGTAACTGCGCCCGTCGGTTTTGGTCTTGTGGAGCACTGTTTTGCCGTTGACCACGTCGTTGTGTTTGCCAATCACCCAGTATCCGTTGTTGAAATATTTCTTCGGGGCCGTTGTGGTGACGGAGCAGGCGAACTCGTTCGTTTCGCCGTCGCACAGACGATTGATTTCGTAGACCTCGGTGACATGGGAGGCATAGGTCATCTCTTTCAATTCCGACACTTCCGAGGTCGGCACCTGTACCAAGCTCTCAGCCAAAGAGAGGTTGAGCTGGATCGACACCTTGTTGCCGCTGCGCTTATATGTGCCGGCACCGGTGGCGTAGTCGTAGGGGATGGTGATTTTATTGACTTGTGCCGACTGCCAGTTGGCGTTGCGCACCCACAGCGCCTTCAGCGTGCCGCTTTCAGCGAAACCGTCCTGGCTGCTGCCCTGTAAGTCCTTGAGCAGCCACTCGCCGTTGTCGAGCACGAGCGTGTACTTGTTCTGCTCCTCGCCGTCGATCGTGATGAAGATCACCTCGCCTGATGTCTGCCAGACATGGTTGCCGGCCGAGCTCGACGACGTCACCCACTGGTACTCGTTCATAGTAATGGTTGTGGCAGGCAGGGTACTGGCGCCGCCGAGGATGATTTTGTACAGCTGGCTTACGTCGCCGGTGTTGACCACTCCGTCGCCGTTGATGTCGTATTTCGAGGACGATGATCCGTTGAGCAGCGCCTTGTAGAGTGTGCTTACGTCGCCTGTGTTGATCTGTCCGTCACTGTTCAAGTCGCCGGTGAAGTCTCCGGCGATGCTCACGACGGTATAAGTGCTGGCTGGCTTGGCCGCGTAGGCCATAATCGTCGCGAGCATCATTGCTGAAATAAGTATTAGTTTTTTCATAGCTATGTTGTTTTTGGTTTTTAAATTCCCAGTTCCTGTTCGATGTGGTAGCGCGGGCGCTGCTTGGTCTCAAGGTAGATTTTGGCGATGTACTCGCCTATGATGCCCAGCGAGACGAGGATACATCCGCCTATGAACCACAGCGAGAGCATCAGCGACGACCAGCTGTCTATTGCCTTAGTTGCGGCAGTCGGTTTCGATGAACATGTCGTTGACCTTGTAGGGCACGTTGCGCAAGTAGATGATGTTGTAGGTGCCGTGGAAGAACCTCTCGGGCAGGCCTACATAGACGCGGCCGGAAGTGTAGGCATACAGCTTGCCGCCCACAAAGCGTATGACTTCAAAAGCGGGCATACCGGTGTTCACCTCGCTCACAGTATTGTTGCGCAGGTTGTGATACATCAAGCGGCCGTAATTGTTGAGGAAGTACACCCTCTCGTTGGTCTGGTTATCGAAGAAGAAATTGTGGCCGTAGTATGCCACGTTGTTCTGCCGCAGACAGCGGTTGGTGGCGTCGTAGGTGTAGGTGGCATCGACATTGTAGTACGACGGGTGCACGTTGCCGTTGTAGTCGCGGTAGGCGTGTTCCTCGATGTCGAAGCCGTTGATGAGCACGAAGTTGTACTGTATGGCTATTCTGCCGAAATGCGGACTGCGGTCGCCGGTGTAGTAACGGCCGTCGGGTTGATATCCGCCAATCGTGGTTGAGATGCGGTCGCTCTCCATAACGTGGCGCGTGTAGTTGCCGCCCACATTCTCCAGCAGCCATGCCACATCGCTGCTCGACGACTCGGTCGCGTTCGACGAACTGATGTATCCGCTGGCCCACACATATCCTGTGCCGCTCGACTCGTCCTGGATGAGGTCGGTGATGACGCCAGTCGGCGACGATACCAGCGCATTGTTCTTATAGATATTGTTGCTGTTGGTATACCAGATGTCGCCTTCCTGGGTAACAAGGAAGTGCGTCAACTTGGTGTTGTAGCGCGTAGTGAACGAACCGTGGTACACGGGATTGGTGGAGCGCATGATGTAAGCAGCGGCATTGGGCGCAGCGCTGTCGTAGGTGCGGATATATGCCGTACCCTTGCGGACGAACACCTGGTCGATAGCGGTGGCGCTCACACTCAGACTGCTGTATTGCAACTCCCGGTTGCGGTAGAGCGCGGGTTTGCCGTTGTAGCTGCCGGCAATCCAAATGGCCGGCTCGACCACAATGTGCGCCGTGAAGGTGTAGGTCTCCCGCTGCTTTGTGAAGAATGTGATGCTCATATCAGTCTCACCCACGCTCAGGGCTTTGACGGTATGCGACGTTGTGGGAGATTCGAAGGCCGCCACATTCGTGTTGTTGACTTGTCGCGTGAGGTAGTCGGCGTCCGATGCCCACACATTGCCTTCCTGCGGGTAGAATGTGGTTTCGGTGCCCACAATCATGTGGATGGTTCTGCTGGTCGACGGATAAAGCACCTGGGTGGTCTGAGTATCATCGGCATCGTAGAAGCGCACCGTGAAATCGCGGGTCCAAGCGCCTGCTAAAGATGCTTTTTCGCCGGCTTTGAGTCTGTAGCTCTGAGCGGCGCGGTAGCTGCGGCCGTCGGCAGCGGTCTTGTGCAGCACGGTTTTCCCGTCTTGCACGTCGTTTTGCATTGCCACCACCCAGTTGCCGCCGCCGAAGGTCTTCATCGTGGGCTTGGAGGTGGCGTCGTAAACGAATTCACCGGTCTCGCCGTCACACAGTCCATTGATGTCAAAGACGGTGGTGACATGGGTGGCGTAGGTCATATAGCTGAAGTCGCTGACTTCGGAACTGGAGACCTGCACCAGACTCTCGGCCAAAGTGAGGTTAAGCTGTATCGACACCTTGCTGCCTTTGCAGCGGTAGGTGCCGGAGCCGGTGGCGTAGTCGTAGGGAATGGGGATGTCGCCCATCTTGGCCGTCAGCCAATTGCTGTTACGCACCCACATTGCCTTGATTGTTCCGCTGTTGGCGAAGCCGGCTTTTGTGCTGCCGGAAATGTCCTTGAGCTCCCATTCACCGTCGTTCATCACAAGCACATACATATTTTCCTCCACACCGTCGAGGGTGATGTAGATCACTTCGCCCGACGTCTGCCAGATGTGATTGCCGGCCGACTGCGTAGATGTAGCCAATTTGTACTCGTTCATAGTGATGGAGGTGGGCTGCAAAGCGGTTCCTGAGCCGAGAATCACGCCATAGAGTTCGCTCACGTCGCCGGTGTTCACCTGGCCGTCGCCGTTGAGGTCGTATTTCGACGCGGTGTAGCCGTTGAGCAACGCCCTGTACAGTTCGCTCACGTCGCCGGTGTTCACGCTTCCGTCGCCGTTGATGTCGCCGGTGTCGATGCCAAATATGCTCACAATATGGTAAGAACTTGCGGGTGAGGCCGCATAGGCCGCCACCGTCAACAGCGCCATAACTGAAAGAAGTAATAGTTTTCTCATAATCCTGTATTTTTTAGTTATTCTGTCTTTTCCAATCCCAACTCCTTCTCGATGTAGTAGCGCGGACGCTGCTTGGCCTCGAGGTAGATTTTGCCTATATACTCGCCTATGATGCCCAGCGCCACGAGAATGCAGCCGCCTATGAACCACAGCGAGAGCATCAGCGACGACCAGCCGCTCACGGCTTTATGGCTGAAATAGGCCCAGAGCACGTAACCCAGCTGGAGCAGGGTGATGAAGATGAACACCAGTCCGAGCGTGAACACCATCCTCACGGGCTTCACGCTGAATGAGGTGATGCCGTCGGTGGCGAAGTTGAGCATCTTTCCCAGCGGGTATTTCGTTTCGCCCGCCAGACGCTCTGTGCGGTCGTACTCCACGGTGGCCTGATTGAATCCCATCTGCGCCACAACGCCGCGCAGAAACATGTTACGCTCCTTGTATCCCTGCAGGGCCTGTGCCGCGCGGCGCGAGAGCAGGCGGTAGTCGGCGTGGTTGTACACGATGTTCACGCCCAGGCGCTTCATCAGCCGGTAGAAGCCCTGCGCCGTGGTGCGCTTGAACCACGAGTCGCTGTCGCGCTTGCGGCGAACGCCGAGCACCACGTCGTGGCCCTCACCCATCAGCCGCACCATGTCGAAAATGGTGCCGGGGTTGTCCTGCAAGTCGGCGTCGATCGAAATCACGGCGTCGGCCTGAAGTTTGTCGACTGCGGTGTCGATGCCGGCGAGCACGGCATTCTGATGTCCGCGGTTGGCGGCGAAGCGTATGCCGCACGCGGTGTTGTCGACCTCGTGGATTTTCTCTATTTCTTGCCAGGTGTTGTCGCGAGAGCCGTCGTCGACATACAGCACCCGGCTGTCGTCGCTGGCCAGTTGGTGCTCCACCATCGCGGCGAGAATCTCGCTCAGCCGTTTGCTGCTTATGGGCAGCACCTCCTGTTCGTTGTAACACGGTACAACGATTACCACCCGCGGTATCTTTGCTGTAGTTTCCATTGTGTTTATAGGTTCATCTCGTTGGCCAAGGTGATGGAGACGGCGTCGAGGCGCGCTCTCAGTTGCTCGAACATCGCGCTGAAGTCGGCGCTCCCTTTTGCCCTGACCATGAAATTGATTATCGTGGTTTGTTCCTTATAGTCGTATTTGAAAAACTCGTTCACAGGGTGCACTCCGTGAGAAAGCAGAACCTCACGCACCGTCGACAGGTCGCTGATGATGCCGTGCGCCTTGATGCGGATAATCTTCGACTCCCAGAGGAAGTTGGCACGTTGCTCCAGACGCTCGATGTTCACCAGGATGAAGATAATCAGCAATGTCGCCACTATGGAAATCCAGTACATGCCGGCTCCCACCGCCAGACCGATGCACGCCGCCATCCAGATACCGGCCGCCGTGGTCAGACCGCGAACCGAGGCCTTCATCTGAATGATGGCGCCGGCGCCGAGGAAACCCACGCCGCTCACCACCTGCGCCGCGATGCGGCCGGGGTCGCCGTTCTTCAGTCCCAGATACACCTGCGGGATGTAGATCGACACCAGCATCACAAGCGTGGCGCCCATCGAGATGAGCGCAAACGTGCGCAGACCGGCCACCTGCGCCTTGCGGCGGCGCTCAAGCCCGATGACCGCGCCCAGCACAAGGCTCAGCAGCAACTTGAACACCGAGCCCCATAGCGTCACGTCGCTATCCTGTATCTGTTCCCAAATCTGTTCCATTTTCGTTGTATTCTATCCGCAAAAGTAATAAAAAAACGCCAATCCCACTACTTTTTCGCCCGAAATATAACATTTTTGGCAAAAAAGCCCGCCCCGCCTGCGATTTTTATCTCACTTTCCCGCCATTCGCCCGCTGTTCGGTGAACCACGGATTTCACCGATTGTTACGGATTACAGTTTTCAGGGAGTATCAAGTTTTCACACGAAAACGGGTGGTTGATACATTAATCCCGCGGGTTCGCCACAAAACGGACGCGAAAATTGCATTCGCGGCCCGCGAGGTCGTAATTTTGCAGTGTCGAAAGACATAAAACAATTCAAGTATTAACCAACTAAAACAAATGAAATCATGACTTACTTAACTCGTTTTTCAATTGCTGCTGCAATCGCATTCACTTTCGGAACCGCAGCACAGGCCCAGACCGAATCCTGGCCCACCGAATCCTGGCCCACTGAGTCGTGGCCGGTAGTATCTCAATCCGTGGAAGCACAGCCCGTGGAAGCACAGCCCGCTGAATCCTGGCCCGTAGAAGCACAACCCACTGAATCCTGGCCCGTAGCATCGTGGCCGACCGAATCATGGCCCACCGAGTCCTGGCCCGTGGCATCGTGGCCCACCGAGTCGTGGCCCGTAGCATCCTGGCCGACGGAATCCTGGCCCACCGAGTCCTGGCCCGTAGCATCGTGGCCCACCGAATCCTGGCCCAACGAATCCTGGCCCGTAGCATCGTGGCCGACTGAATCATGGCCCACTGAGTCATGGCCCGTGGCATCGTGGCCCACTGAGTCCTGGCCCGTAGCATCGTGGCCCACCGAATCATGGCCCACCGAGTCCTGGCCCGTGGCATCATGGCCCACCGAATCATGGCCCGTGGCATCGTGGCCCACCGAGTCGTGGCCCGTAGCATAAAACCTCCAAGTTACGCAATTCTAATACACGAACGGCCGAAAGCCGTCACCGCAACAGTGACGACCTTCGGCCGTCGCTACGCAGCCACCCACGCAGAGAATTTATTCCGGATAATCCGGATTATCCGGAATTCTTAATTAAAAAACTCCGCAGGACACACCCAATCGCTACGGAGTCAAGGAGTTAAAGGAGTTTCTTATCACCCGACACGTCGCCGGAGGCGACCCTTTGAGTAACCCCCAGTATCGGCGCCAGCCGACACTGGGGGAACTCCCACAACTCCCAAACTCCGCAGAGAACCCAATCCGCTTACAATCAAAAAATAAATCTTATGTTCTTATAAGAGCCGCTAACTCTTATGTTCTTCTGTCAAAAAACGAGAACACAATCCGGTGGTCAAAAACAAATTTCTATAGGAAATCCTTTGCAATTCCAGATAATTGTTGTATCTTTGCGGCTGTTCACGGCGACATTTCGCCGCCGCGAGCAGACATATAGAAAACCATAACATAAAAGTGTTTTCCAGCCATATACCCATCGACTATCTTCGTCACAAACGTCAGTGGGTGCCAGTGACTCAATACCCCGACACAACACTTATTCAAATAATATAAGACATATGAAACTTTTTAATACTTATATCAAACCAGGTTGGCTGCTGTTCATTTTATTAATCAGCAGCATAATCCCCGCCAGCGCCTACGACTTTAAGGTCGGCGGCCTGTGCTACAACCGCAACAGCAACGGCACCTCGGTAACTGTCACGTATGAAACCACAAATTCTCCCCGATACACCTCGCTTAGTGGTGATGTGGTAATTCCCGCCAGCGTGACTTATGGAGGCACAACATACTCCGTCACCTCAATCGGTGGCTGGGCGTTCTATAATTGCAGCCGCTTGAAGAGCGTGACCATCCCCAACTCCGTCACCTCAATCCGTGGCTGGGCGTTCGAGAGTTGCAGCCGCCTGACGAGCGTCACCATCCCCAACTCCGTCACTTCCATCGGCGAAGGCGCGTTCTTTGGTTGCAGCGGCCTGACGAGCGTGACCATCCCCAACTCCGTCACTTACATCGGCGACGAGGCGTTCAATGGTTGCAGCGGCCTGACGAGCGTGACCATCCCCAACTCCGTCACCTCCATCGGCGGCTATACGTTCGCTTATTGCTACGGCCTGAAGAGCGTGACCATCCCCAACTCCGTC
>JBGUHM010000044.1:0-15289 GCA_045112115.1 Sodaliphilus sp.
ATTATATGTTTTACAACATGTTATATAAAAAACAACCAATAACCCATAACGCACAAAAAGGGTGTGCCAGAATTTTGACACACCCTCCTATCTTACTGATTGGTTTTCAATTCTTTGGCGAAGAGTTTGTCGATTTCGGTTTGGATGACTGGCTCGAGTGGGGGGATGCGGTTGTTTTTCTCAAACTGCCGTAATTCAAGGATGTCCATATCCACCTTGTTGTCTTTGCGGAGTTGCTTGAATTCCTTCTTGTCGATATAGGCAAAGTCGGTGGCATACGATTGTGCTTGAATGAGGAAGATGTTTCCGCTATGTTTGAAATGTCCCACTTTTGTTAGTTGCGACATCACGAAATCGTCGGGACGGGAGTTGCCTAACGAGTCGGTGCGGTAAACCTGGTATAAGGTCTCGCTGACACGTTGCTGTTCAAGGGTGTCAGGCTCGAACGTCTTACCCTTTTTCTCGGCCTTGGCCATTTTCTTGGCATTCTCGCGGTGGTGGTAGTAGGTATTTAAGTCGAATGACACCGAGCGCAGTCGGGCCTCACGGTCCCAGTAGATGTAGCCGAGTTGGCAGATGCTGTCGGCGATGATCAAGCGGCCGTTGCCGTCGTCGGTGAGCGTTACGCGTCCTTTGTCGCGTGCCTCGAGTAGTTTCTCGTAGTACGACTTATTGGGCAACTCGCAGAATCCGTCTATGGCGCCGCAGAAGCGGTCGATAAGGAAACGAAGAAAGCCGCTCGATCCTTTCGACAAGTGACGCTTCTTCGATTTTACTTCCTGATTGTCGATGTCGTAGGCGTTGTCAATCACACCGCCGCGGTAGTAAATAGGCCCTTCCTCATCGATGTAGATGTCGCGGAAATAGGTCTGGGCATAGATATACGGCTTGGGCTTGACCACCACCTCGGGAAGGTCGAGCACAGCGTCCTCAAGTACCACCTTGTTGCCTCTCAATTCGGCTACTTTCACTGTTTTGGGCTTGAATGCCACTTGTGAGAGGTGAATGACGGCATTGCCCTTGGTGTCGTCGAGCCAGCCGTCTAAGTCGGTGTTGCCTATATACATTCCTTGGGCGGTGGTTGCGGTGACGAACGGCACAGGAATGCCGTCGGTGTCGACCACCTGTATCCGTTCGGCGTTCATCGCCAATGCGCTAAGTAGCAGTAACGCTGTCAAATAAAGTTTCTTTGTCATAATAATTCTTATTTTGAAAGGTGCAAATATAGATGTTTTTACTGAAATGGCGCAAAATAATGCATCATAATTACGGAATCCCTTTTCCGTCGCTTTCATCCGGAGAATGCTGGCAGCGAGCATGAAAGAAAAGACCCGGACGATGCCGGGCCTTTATAAATATGCTAAGTTGTGTATTATTAGTCGAGCAGGTGGATGATGAGACCGCTGCGCAGTTTGGGCTCAAACCATGTGGCCTTCGGAGGCATGATATTGCCGGTGTTGGCAATGTCCATAATCTGCTTCATGGTCACGGGGTAGAGTGCGAGCGCCACTTTCATCTCGCCGCTGTCGACACGGCGTTTCAGTTCGCCCAAGCCGCGGATTCCGCCCACGAAGTCGATGCGCTTGTCGGTGCGCAGGTCGGTGATTCCCAGAATGTCGCGCAGGATGTAGTCGCTCGAGACCTTCACGTCGAGAACACCGATGGGGTCGTTGTCGTCATAAGTGCCGGGATGGGCTGTGAGTTTGTACCACTTGCCGCCCAGGTAGAGCGAGAAGGTGTGGAGTTTCTCGGGACGGTATTCCTCGGTGCCTTTGTCCTCGATGTCGAAGTTCTCGGCCACGCGTGCCAGGAACTGCTCGTCGGTCAGTCCGTTGAGGTCTTTCACGACACGGTTGTAGTCCATCACCTTGAGGTGGCTCTCGGGGAAGCATACAGCAAGAAGGAAGTTGTATTCCTCGTCGCCGGTGTGATGCGGGTCTTGCTGCGCGCGCTCCTCGCCTACGTGTGCAGCTGCTGCTGTGCGGTGGTGACCGTCGGCAATATAGAGATAGGGCATGGCGGCGAAGCGTTCGGTGATGGTTGCAATCATCTTGTCATCGTCGATGAGCCACAGTGTGTGACCTATGCCGTCTTCGCTTACGAAGTCGTATTCGGGCTCTTTGGCTGCTGTCTGGCGGATAATCTGTTCGAGCGTTTCGTCGTCGGGGAACGACAGGAACACGGGCTCGATGTTGGCACCAGTGCAGCGGATGTGTTTCATGCGGTCTTCCTCTTTCTCTCGGCGGGTGAGCTCATGCTTCTTGATGCGTCCCTCGAGATAGTCGTCCACGTTGGCGCCAACGACGTATCCGTACTGTGTGCGGCCGTCCATGGTCTGTGCGTAAAGATAGTACATCTCTTTGCTGTCCTGCACGAGCCAACCGTTTTCGCGGAAACGCTTGAAGTTCTCAACGGCTTTGTCGTATACCTGAGGGTCGTGCTCGGTAGTGCCGTCGTTGAAGTCGATTTCAGGTTTGATGATGTGATAGAGCGACATCTTGTTGTCGCCGGCCTCGGCGCGCGCCTCTTCACTTGAGAGCACGTCGTAAGGTTTCGAAGCCACTTTTTCTACAATCTCCTTTGGGGGTCTTACACCCTTGAACGGTTTTACTTTTGCCATAATTGTGTAAATGGTTTTTTGATAGTTGTTTTATTTGTTTATGTTAATTGGTTGTAAATCAGCTTGCTGTAGTCTGTGTAGCTTGCGCGCGCACATGTTGCACGTGCCGTAGATGTTGAGCGAGTAATAGTCCTGGGTGAACGCCTGGAATTTCACCGCGCGCAGCACGCCGGCAATGGTGCGGTTCTCTACGGTTTTGATTTTGCCGCAATGCTCGCAGATGAGGTAGATGCCGTTCTGCGACTTTGGGCGCAACTCGTAACGCGTGAGGCCGTCGATGGATATTTGCCGCAGCACCTGCGCCTCGGTGAGCAGTTTCAGAGTCGAGTACACCGTCGCTTGCGTGGGCCGCAGACTCGTCGATGCTACCATCGCCTCCATGAGTTGTGCCGCGGTGAAATGTCGCGGCATCTCGAGCACTTTGTCAAGTATGGCAAAGCGCTCGGGAGTGCGGCGCATATGGTGGCGCTCAAGATATTTCTCTAATCGTGCGCGCAAAGTTGGTTCAGAACAGTTTGTCAGGATATACGCCTGAGCGGTGGAGCTCGGCGAGTTTCTCGACCACGGCCGGCCGGTCTTCGCTGTAGGTCACGCCAAACCACTTCGAGTCGGTGGTCAGCAGCTTCACGGTGGATGTGCCGCTCTCGACAAGCTCGCTCACGGTGAGCGGGATGAAGAACTCGCTCTTGGGTGTGTTGATGTCGCGTTTGAGGAATTCCACAAACGAGCGCTCGCTGTGCTTGAAATAGTCGGGAGTAAAGCCCCAGAAGTTCATCGACACGGGTGTGTCGGGCTCGAGTGGGAATTCTCCGTCGGCTTCGTAGTACACGATGTCGCCTTTCTCGTTGTAGCCTATTTTGGTGCGTTCCACAACACTCTTGAGGAATCCGTCCTCGGTTTGGCATACGCCGCGCGACACTGTGCCGCTCTCGCTCAGTGTGTTGCCCACCTTGAAGCCCACCATCGAGTATCGGTCGTGGGCGTCCTCGGGCAGTGATGAGAGTTCGCGCGCCATCACCTCGAAGGTGTTGCGTCCGTAGAAGTCGTCGCTGTTAATCACGGCGAAAGGCTCGTTGATGGCGTCCTTGCCCATGAGCACTGCGTGATTCGTGCCCCAAGGCTTGCTGCGCTCTGCCGGACAGGTGAAGCCTTCGGGCAGGTCGTTGATCGACTGGAACACCACTGCCGTGGGTATCACGTGCTCGTATTTCGATAGAATCTTGTCGCGGAAGTCCTGCTCGAAGTCTTTGCGGATTACGAACACCACTTTGCCGAAGCCGCTCTTTATTGCGTCGTAGATTGAATAGTCCATGATGGTCTCACCGTGTGGGCCGAGTCCGTCAAGTTGTTTGAGTCCTCCGTAACGGCTGCCCATTCCGGCTGCCAGTACAAATAAAGTAGGTTTCATGTTTGTTGTAGTATTGAAATGTAGGTTCTTAAATTTTGCGTGCTCCGTCGCTGATGATTACCTCGTGGACTACGGGCTCGTGGCCGTAGCGAGCGTTGAATTTTTCCTTCGCCGTGGCGATGAAGTTGTCGTACAGCTCGTCTTTCACCAGGTTGATGGTGCAGCCGCCGAAGCCGCCGCCCATGATGCGTGAACCAGTCACGCCGCACTCGCGGGCAATGTCGTTCAGGTAGTCCAGTTCCTCGCAGCTCACCTCGTAATCCTTCGAGAGGCCTTCGTGGGTGGCGTACATGCAGCGGCCTACGGTCTCGTAGTCGCCGCGCTCGAGAGCGTCGCACACGTCGAGAACGCGCTGCTTCTCGCCGATGACGTAGACGGCGCGCTTGTAATCCTCGTCGCTGATCTTGTCGCGGGCGGCCTCGAGCATCGCCATGTCGGCGTCACGCAGCGTCTCCACGCCCAGAGTGGCGGCCACGCGCTCACACGACTGGCGGCGCTTGTTGTAAGGCGAGTCTACGAGTTCGTGTTTCACTCTCGAATCGAGAAGCACAAGTTTGTGGCCCACGGGGTTGAACGGGAAGTATTTGAATTCGAGCGAACGGCAGTCAAGACGCATCAAGTGGTCTTTCTGACCGAAGACGCTGGCAAACTGGTCCATGATGCCGCAGTTCACTCCGCAGTAGTTGTGCTCGGTCGATTGGCCGATTTTTGCCAGTTCCATCTTCTCGAAACGGTTGTTGTTGAACATGTCGTTCAGCGCGAAGGCGAAGCACGACTCCAGAGCAGCGCTCGACGACAGTCCGGCGCCCAGAGGCACGTTGCCGGCAAACACGGCGTCGAAGCCTTTCACCTCACCGCCACGCTTGATGATCTCGCGGCACACGCCGAAGATATAGCAAGCCCATTGCTCGGCGGGCTTGTCCTCCTCGCGCAGTCCGAACTCGGCCGACTCGTCGAGGTCGGCGCTGTATAGCCTCACACGGTCGCTGCCGTTGGCTTTGATGGCTGTCATGATGCACTTGTCGATGGCACCGGGGAACACGAAACCGCCGTTGTAGTCGGTGTGCTCGCCAATAAGGTTGATACGGCCCGACGAGGCATAGAACTCTGGCTCAACGCCAAAGCGCTCTACAAATAGTTTTTTTAGTCTTTCTTTCATTGTCTTTTTAATATGAATGTTATGGAATAATTTTTCGGTATGGCAGAGCCTTTCGCAATAATGGCCGCAAAGATAGTGAATAAAAACCGATTCGACAACCGTAATATTGGGGTTGAAAAGGATTTTTACACAATTTATGCTTTATTAATGAATGCACGTCCGTTGGTGGCTTCTTGCCAAACAAGTTTTTTAACCCGAATTGCTTATTCGGGATAAAGTTTGAACAGAATTATTATTGTGCGGATTGTAACATTGTCATAGATGGCATAGCGGGCTATGGCAAAATGCTAATGGCAACAAGATGCCAATAAGAAGCTGTTGTGGCATAAAAGACATGAAACAACATCCTGTTTATGTTCAATGTTCATTTTTTATTGTTTTTGTTTTGTAATAGTTAAACTTCCCATATAAGTGATAGCTTGTCATGCTATTCAAGTATTTTTTACTATATATGGGTGCTATAATTTTATATAAATGTTGTCTAAAAAACAATAGTACAAACTATTTATGATATACTTTGAGCAACTATTATATTTGGTTACTATAAATGATATTATGTTAACCGGTGTTAAATATTTGATTGTGCATTTTGACAGTTTTTAACAGTTTTTTATTTGGCAAATCGAGCTGTTTTATATATATTTGCAGCAAAATTAATCGATTAATACATACAACTATGGCTCGTTTTATATTCTCATTCATTACTTTGTCTGTACTATTCTGTTGGAATATGGGAGCTATGGCTGCCACGGCTGAACAGGAACGCATCGACCATGAGCGCGATAGCATCTACAGCAAGATATGCTATGCATCTGCGACCTATCATGACTTCGTAGAGGCTGGTTATAACTCTCTTGGAGAAGTACTTAAAA
The DNA here is from genome assembly GCA_045112115.1 of Sodaliphilus sp. GTDB lineage: Bacteria > Bacteroidota > Bacteroidia > Bacteroidales > Muribaculaceae > Sodaliphilus. Next base: position 6,060 of record JBGUHM010000044.1, read on the forward strand.
ATGTTGGTGGTATCAATATTGAGGATTATCAAGTTACCCATTGTAATAGACAAGTGAGCTTTATAATAGACGGCCGTTACTATTCCTCTGCTCATGCCTGGGAAAAGTACGGCAAATATCGAAAAATACAGAAGTCCCTTTCCGATTTTAAGGAAGTGTCGCGTTTCTACCCTCTTTATACAATTAAGAAAATATTTTTCGTTGAGAGGCAATACTCTCATCTTGTACAAGATGGCACAAGAAATTCGGATATGATAATAATAATCACTAATAAATATAATGTATATGACCAAAGTAAACAAAGATGACTTGAACATCAAGACACGGTTTATTGCAGATCTTGATGGTGTGAAACAATCAGATCGCGATGGTGGGGACGTCACACAAGATGTCAACTGTGCCACAAATAACGAAGACTGTGAGACTCAGAACAATCAATGTATTAACCTGACTGATAATGGTTGCATTGAAACTCAAATTCAGGATTGCGTAAAATCTATAAACAATCCATGTGTGTCTAATCTAACGTGCAATGATTCTCAGGCTTGCAATGATACGGTTTCTCAATTCATGGTTTGCTGCGATTTAACTCAAGACCCAGACAAAGATACATGTGATTGCCTTGTTCATCCCTCTGTTGGACTTTGTCCTGATACACAAATGATCAACTGCGTGATTGATACACAAGGCGCTTGCTATGAATTTACAGTCGGTTGCCCTGAAACAGAGATGTGCCTTACGGTAACATGCTAACAACCTCTTGCCCTTTGTCACTCGCTTAAGGCAAGTCTTAATTTATGCTCTGTCGATTGTACAAACCATTGAAAAATGGGGTTATGCGCTTCCCGAGATATTCTTGGGAAGTGCTGTCTTCTTTGATTAAGGATAAGGAGTCTGTCGAGATGGCAATGAAAGATAATGAGTTTCAAAACTCATTGCTGATTGCGGCGCCATCACTGCTCAGCGAAGTAAAGCGCTATATTTCAGGGGAGGTTGGAAGACAGGAAAAGGCGGAACGAATTCTTGCGGCTGTTGTGAAATATCTTGCCAGGATGTCGACTCGTTGTACGCCTTTCTCTTCGTTTGCAGGCTGCTCTGCTATTGAGATAGGAGATGAACATTCTTTATTGTTGTCGGATAGTGTTGACGAACATTATTCATTGGATACAACTTATTACAATCTGATTGTTAAGCTGATAGAGTCGGATTTGGGTTGTAGAAAGCGATTAAGATATAAGGGAAACGACTCTATATATCGTGTTGGAAATAATTATAGATTTATATCGTGCGCTGCCACATCAACTGGACGACATTTCAACATCCTGGATGTAAAACGTAAAACGCTGATTCAAGAAATCCTCAGATTCACGGCCAATGCGCAGACCATTATTGATATTGTTGGCTCTGTCCGCAAAAAGTTTGATATATCAGAAGATGATGCCGAACTATTTGTAAACAAACTCATTGATAATCAAATCTTGTTATCGAACATATCGCCGAAAGTGACAGGTGATGTGACTGAATATGATTTGCTGAGAGCTTCTGTGCCAGAAAACTCTCAGATGTCTAAACTTTTCAATGAAATTGAAGGCGCATTGTCAGGTTTATCAATTAAGCGATCTGTCGCGATGAACAAGGAGAGAATTGAGGAAGTAACGAACAGCCTCAAAGACAGTTCAATTACTGTAAATCAGAAACTTCTTATTCAACTCGACACATACCGTATGCTTGAGGCACAATCGTTGTCATGTTCTTTACTAAAAACTCTTCAAAGCGCATTTACATTCCTTTGTAAAATCTCAAATGGAATGACAAATAACTCGCTCAACGACTTCTGCAAAAGATTTAAAGCACGCTATCAGGATTGCGAAATGCCCTTGCTTGAGGTTCTTGATCCCAATGTGGGAATAGGATATTCAGTGTTAAGTGATACCGTGCCTAATCCTTTGGCCGATGGATTCGTCTTGCCGCGTCGGCAAGTCATGCAAGGCCCAATCATCAACTGTCCTTTATATAAACTGCTTGAACAAAAGCTTTTTGAATTCAATAGTTACGAGAAAGACAGAATAGAGATTACTGATGAGGATGTCGCCGACTTCAATTCCGTCGAGGACCATTTGCCGCTCTCTGTAGCTGCGGTGTTCAGTATTGTGGACCATGACTGCAAGCGCGATGAATACAGGCTGCAAGGTCTTCATTTCAACGGCGCTTCAGCGGGAAACCTATTGGGGCGTTTTACAGGTGGTGACAAAGAAATAGAGACGATTGTAAAGACAGTATCAGAAACAGAACAGAAGTTGGCAAGTGACGCGTTGATTGCCGAGTTGGCACATCTACCAGAGGTGAGAACGGGAAACATCCTTCACCGCAAGCATATCCGTGACTACGAAATAACCTACCTCACTGGCTGCGATCTTGATGAGGAACACATTATTCCCGCCAATGACTTGCTCGTTAGAGTGAATGTAAACAGAGTGGTTTTAAGGTCGAAACGGCTCAACAAACAAATCATTCCACGATTGACAACCGCACACAACTACAGCCGAAACGGTACACCGTTCTATAAATTTCTCTGCGATCTTCAATCACAAGGAAAAGTTCCCTCTTTGTATTTTTCATGGTGTGGACTGGAAAACATTCATCGATTCCTCCCGCGAGTTGTTTATAAAAATGTGATTTTGTCGCCAGCAAGGTGGAGAATTGATATACGCTCAATCGACTTTAGAGGCAAGATGTTTGACCTTCAGAGAGTTAAGAGGTGGAAGTCCGTCTATCGTTTGCCTGATGAGGTACTGTTGATTTCAGGTGATAACAAGCTGTACATCAACTTAACGCTGGAGTACAGCGTTAAAGCCATGCTTAGTGAAATAAACAACAATTTACAACAGATTGTGTTGGAGGAGTTCATACCCTGCCGGAATGTGGCGGTCGACAAATCTCGCAATAACTATAACAACGAATGTATAATACCGTTTGTGAGAAGACACTAAAGATGAAAGAGCAGAAAATAGGATATTCAAGGCAACGTGATTTTATGCCGGGCTCTAAATGGTTGTATCTAAAGATTTATGGGTCAATTGGCAATATAGACAGCATTTTGTCTTCATCAGTTTATGATATTGTTTGCACTCTTACCAAGAAGCAAATGATTAGCAGATGGTTCTTCATACGTTACAGTGACCCTGACTTTCATTTGAGATTGCGACTCGAGCTTACCCGCATTGACCAGATTGTAGAAGTGCTTAGAGTTGTAAATCAGCGATTAAAGCCACTAACAATCTCAAAAAACATCTATAGAATCTCAATCGATACATATAGCCGGGAGATTGAGCGTTACGGTGGATTCAAACTGATGGATATTAGTGAGACTGTGTTCTGCCATGACAGTTGTTTGATAGTGCGGATTCTTAAAGAACTATCATCAAAAGATAAAAGTCAAGAGCGATGGAAATTCATGTTCATGATTTTGGATAAATACCTCGATATTATCGGCTATTCTCTTGTCGAAAAGGCTGATTTTACTAAAAAGATGAGTGTTAGCTACTTGCGTGAGTTTGGAGTAAAGGGTGGAAACAGGCAATTGAGCCTGCGATATCGCAAGTTGAAACCAACAATTGAAAAAATACTGTCACAGCCAGAAGAAATAGCAACAGATTTCAAACTTGAAAAACAATTTGAGAATTGGGAAAAGAGTATTAGAGCAGTAGTTAAGGGAAGGAACACACGGAAACGGTTGGAAATGAAATCAATCATACACATGAGTATTAATCGAATGTTCGCAAGTTCTAATCGCCTAAATGAAATGATGACATACAATTATCTTTCACGCTTCTATAGCGGTATGTTGGCAAGAAAAAAGATAAAATAAACGATTGTGATGAGTATTAAAGAAATAACAGAGGACATAGCCCTCTCAACATATCTCAAATTGAAAAATAAGTCACATCTGAATTACAGTCTCTTGGGTGGCGATTTGGGAGAAATAGCTTATTTATATTACTATTCAAGAGTTGATATCTCATACAAGGACTACGCAGAGGAATGTATGGAACGATTGTTGTCAAATGTTACTAAAGGCATACCGTTTTCTACCTACTGTAACGGTCTTGCTGGTTTGGGGGTTGGGCTGATGTCGCTTGAGAAAGATGGGTTTATTACGGGTTCTAATGAAGCGCTAAAAAGTGTAGATGAATATTTGTCATCACAAAATAGATTTTTTATCAGTCAAGGAGAGCTTGACTTCTTACATGGATTAATCGGGTTGGGGTTTTATTTCCTCTTACGTTATCGTTGTCAACCCGATTATAGTATTAAAGAAGTAAAGAGAATTCTCGATTATTTGTTTACCAATGCAATAAAAGACGGTGAAACAATAAAATGGGCTTATCATGAGAAACGTTTCGTTAAGAAATACAATATAGCTTTGTCGCATGGAATGTCCAGTATTATTTTGTTTCTCTGTAAGTTGTTGGACGTTGTCTCTGAATTGGGTGAGAGTTCTAAAGCAAGAGTGACGCAGTTGCTCAAAGGCAGTATCAAATATATTTTAAACAATAGGATTGACAGGGACGTTAATGGTTGTTACTTCGCGTCTACGTCGATTGAGTGTGAACCGAACAGAGGTAGAAGCCGGTTGGCATGGTGCTATGGTGACCTCGGTGTTCTGTGGGCTCTGTATCAAGGTGGAGTCGCTCTGCGGGATGTCGAGTTGCAGAAGTTTTCATTGCAGGCTCTTGAATGGACGGCTGTAAATCGTCGTGAACTTAAGCAAAATTTCGTATATGATGCCTGTATTTGTCATGGTACGGCTGGGATTGCACAGTTTTTCAAATCGATGGCTGCTGAGACAGAAGTAAATCAACATTTATTAGATGCAGCAAATTACTGGCGGGGACAAACACTTGATTTAGCACGCAGGATTAATGATAGAGTTACATTCTTATCTTTTGACCCATCAACGAAACAGCGTTGGAGGGAGAAAACTGGATTGTTGGAAGGTCCTGCAGGAGTGGCGATGTCGTTACTGAATTTGAACACGCCATTCCATAAATGGCTTCTTCTTTGATAATCCATTACTTGACACAGACCTAATGACCGATTCGGGTTAAAGTTCTAAGAAACTTGAATGAGAATCAAATATTTTTCTTAATAGCTATTGCTCCGTAGCCTCTTATCCAATTATCTTTGCAACAAAAAACAATTAATAATAATACACAAAAACACACCCGACCACTGTCCCACCATCAAAAATGAAAAATGAACAATTAAAAATTAAAAAAGCCAAGCCGTCACCACTGTTCCACCCATCTTCCATTTTCCATCTTCCATGCGCGCAGCGCCCAACCACTGTCCTACCCGGTGCCCCCACCCAGTGCACACGCTCGCAAAACAATCACGAACATAGTCACGAACACAGTCACACACATGTCACACACACTGTCCCACCAGTGTCCCACCATGTTCCATCTTCCATTTTACATATTTCATGCGAATAAGCTGCTCACCACTGTCCCACCAATATAATCTCATGCAGATATAAGCAGATAAACACTGCGGAGTCAAGGGGCTATAGGAGCGTATTTTTATAAGTCAAAAAAACTCCAGATACTCCCAAACTCCGTAGCTCCAAAAATAAATTGTTGTTTCTGTTGTCTAAGTTTCTTAAAAAAACGCTTAATTCGCCGTTAACTCTTCGATTACATTGGCGAAGTCGCGCGGCAGGACTACGTTGGGCAACTCAGCGGCGCGGGCGAACAGCGGTGCGATTTGCTGAGAAGTGAAGCCGGCTATACCGCAGCCAATGCGGGTCACGAGGAATGTGAGCTCGGGGTGTGCCGCGGCGAAGTCGATGAATTGGTCGACATAGGGTGCGATAGCGTCGGGACCGCCTGGGTAATCGCTCGCTGTGGCTCGTTGTGGCAGTGGTTGGGGGGATAATTCATGCTCTTTTTTGCTGTTTTATGTATTTTTCACACAAATTATTTGGCGGGGTGGAAAAAAGTGTCTACTTTTGCGTTGAATTTACGCAACTATTTTGATTATGGACGACAAAAAGTATTGTTATAAGTATCCGCATCCGGCAGTTACGACCGACTGCGTGATATTCGGATTTGACGGTCAGGAGCTGCAAGTGCTGCTGGTGGAGCGCGGTATAGAGCCCTTCAAAGGCTGCTGGGCGTTTCCAGGTGGTTTCCTTCGCCTTGACGAGAGCGCTTACGAAGGCGCGTTGCGCGAGTTGAAGGAGGAGACCGGTCTTGCGACAGCCTATCTCAAGCAACTGCACACATTCAGCACCGTTGATCGCGACCCCCGCGAGCGCGTGATCACCATCGCATACTATGCTTTGGTGAAAAAGACCGATGTCAAAGGCGGCGACGACGCTGCGCAAGCACAATGGTTTCCTATCAACGACATGCCGTCGTTGGCCTTCGACCACGACGAGATACTGTCGACGGCAGTGAAAGAGCTGCGACATCAGATACATTTCGAGCCTATAGGCTTCGAACTGCTGCCAGAGAAATTCACGATGAGCGAACTGCAACGGCTCTACGAGGCCATCCTGGGAGTGGAGTTCGACCGCCGCAACTTCGCCAAAAAGATGCTTCATCTGGGCTTCATCGTGGCGCTCGACGAGACCTCACGCCACCCACGCGGCCGCGAGGCTCTGCTCTATCGTTTCGATGCCGCTCGCTACCGCGAGTTCAAGGAAAGCGGTTTCAGAATTGAATTTTAATTTCTTTAATTTTATTACAAGATGAAAAGATACACACCTAATTTCATTAAAAAACTGGAGGACGGAGAGATTTTCGTCTTCGGTAGCAACCTCGCCGGTATGCACGCCGGTGGAGCAGCCCGCGTAGCGGTGAACAACTTTGGAGCCGAATGGGGCAAAGGCGTTGGTCTGCAGGGCCAGTCGTATGCCATACCCACGATGCACGGCGGCCCAGAGGAAATTGCGCCATATGTCGACGAGTTTATCGACTTCGCCGCCGAGCATCCTGAGCTGACCTTCCTGGTGACGCGCATCGGCTGCGGCATCGCAGGCTTTACTGCCCAGCAGATGGCCCCGCTGTTCGCCCGCGCTGCCAAAATGGAGAATGTGGTGCTCCCGCGCGACTTCGCCGAGTTGCTGTGAAGCCGCCCCCTCCGAGTCCTCCGAGTCCTCCGAGAACTCCGAGTCCTCCGAGAACTCTGAGAACTCCGAGTCCACAACCAGTGTCCCATGTATTACATCTTCCATCCTCCATATTACATCTTACATGCGCGAAGCGCCTCCATTTTACATGCGCGAAGCGCCTAAACCACTGTCCCAACAAAGCCCACCGAGGCCACCGAGCCAGTGGTAGTGTCCAGTCCAGACAATTGCTAATTTTTTATTTGAAAGTTATGGATTTGGGGTGCGTATTTCGTAGCGAGGGCGCGGCTCAGGGTGAGGGCGCGGCGGGGTGGGGCGGGGGTGACGGTAGCGTTGTCGAGGTGTGGAGAAGTGCGTTCGGCCCAATCATCCTGCCATTGTCGCATGCGGGAGTTGAAGGCGTCGGAGTCAAAGTCTCGCGCTTGGTCGAGGGCTTGGAAAGTCATCTCGATGTAGGCGTTCCAGCGTTCGGCGTAGTAGTCGGTGAGCAGTCCGCTCCAGTTGCGGCAGGCGTAGTCGTTGAGGTTGCCTCCCCATGTGGTGATGATGCGTCGTGCGTTCATCTCGTAGTAGTCGGCGAGTGCTGGCGTGTCGCCCAAAGCGCGGGCCTGTGCGAGCCACTTGTCGAGAGTGGCGAAGGGGTGGCAAGCGCACAGCGAGTCGATGTCGGCGATAAGCGAGCGCATGGTGGCGGCGTGGCGAAGCATAGCTTCACGGTCGTGTGCCATGAACGCACTGTCAAAGGCCCGTTTCTCGTCGAGGAAAAGGTCGCCGAGCAGCTGCCGTCCGGTCCACACGAGGTCGACGGTATAGGCGTCGGTGGGTTCACGGTCGCTTTCGAGCAACAGCCGCCATGCTTCGACGAGCGAAGCACGGTTGTAGCGCACGGCGCTGCCCGAAGCCTCCTTGCCCATGCGCGGGTAGGAGCACGGCAGCGGACAGTGGAAATTGCCAGCCGAGGCGGTGAACACACTGTCGTAGAGCAAGTGCCATGCCTGACGGACCGACGGGTCGACAGCGCCTGCGTGGCGGTCGGCCACGGCGTCGATGGGGTCGAGGTCGCTGACGGTCCACGCCTTGCGAAGCAGGTGCTCGTAAGGGAACTGCTGGAGGTCAAGGCCCTCGAGAGTCGAACCTATGCCCTGCAAGTTCTCACCACCGTCGACAAGTGCGCTGTCGAGTCGCGACGCGGCCTCTTTGACGTTGCCGGCGATGCCCGAGTTGCTTCCGAAGTTGCCCAGATAGCACCATATATAGGGCAGGCCATAGAAGCGGTCGAGGTCGCGCCACATCTCGCGATACTCACAGTAGTAGTCGAGCATCGTCATGCGTCCGTTAGGCACACCCGTGAGCATGGCGCGTGCCCGCTCGGGAGTGTAGTCCTCCCGTTGGTAGTAAAGGAACCATGCCATTTGCAGCCATTCGGCCTCGGGATCGACGTCGCGCAGACTTTCATATATATGTCGTGACACGCGGTTGAGGTAGTCGGGTTCGAAGCTTGGCGGCGACATCTCGTTGAACGGGTCCACGCCGTAGATGTGGTCGGTGCCGAACATGGCCTGTTGCTGCTCGAGGTACATGCGCTGGATACGGGAGTATAGCGGGTCCTCACTGTTGAGGAAATAGGTGCGGCAAGAGTCGGCGAAACCGGCCCACGAGTCGAGCGGCTTGATGTCGGCCTCGGGGAATAGCCGTCGTAACTCACCCGGCACATGCCCGGCGAAAGCCGGCAGCACCGGGCGCATGCCCAGAGCCCGCTCTCGGGCGAGAATATCGCGTTGCAACTCAGTCTGTTGCCGCAGCCATTGTTCGGGCAACGGCCCGCACCAGGCATCGATGTTGGCCATGCGATGCCACGGCAGATAAGCCGGTCCGGTGAAATAGGCCCTGACCTGCTGGTCGCTCATGCCCAGCTTGGTCCATACCTTGTGCCACACGGCCTCCTGACCAGTGATGGCCAGCGGCATGTTCACACCGTTGAGCGCCATCCAGTCGATGAGTCGCTCCCAGTCGCGCCATTGCCAGAACGGCAGCGAATAGCCGTAGGTGCAGTAGTTGAGGAAGAACCGTTGCGGCACGCGCGCCTCGGCGCTCA
>JBGUHM010000045.1:0-10301 GCA_045112115.1 Sodaliphilus sp.
TATCAGCATGGCTGTCACTCCCACCCCGGGAGAACAACAATATCCCTGGGTTGAGTCCGGCCTGCCGTTTGAGACCATCGACCTTGTGAAAGAAGAGCCACTGACTTCACTCACCGTCGACGAGGTGTTTATCTACGCACAAGGCAGATTCGACGCCATCGGAGTGGCCTACAACCTGATGAGCACCGACGGCACAGAAGTCTACGCCGGTTATATCCCCACTGAATTCGACGATTTCGGCAACTGGAGCTGTGAGGAATCGAATGAAATTCTTAATGGCGAACTTCTGGAGAACGGCAAGATTTACACCCTTAACTTCTGGGCCGAAGGTCTGGCCAATGATCAGATGTACTACCTCAACAACGACGGAGAGAACTACCAGGTTGTGTTCACCTACGGCACCGGCGGCGGAACACCAGGTGATTTGAACGGTGACGGCAACGTCAACACCGGCGACATAAGCGCACTGTACTCAGCCTTGCTGGCAGGCGCCACCGATTCCATGTACGACATCAACGGCGACGGCAACGTCAACACCGGCGACGTGAGCGCCCTGTACCAGATTATCTTGGGGCAATAAGAACATGAATGATGCCCTTTGTGGGAATCATGCCATACAGCGGCGGCGCGACACACAGCGCCGCCGCTTTTTCTTCTGGCGGAGTGCCCTGCACAAGTGGAATATGTGGATTGTGTTACTGAAGGGGCGCGGTGAGGTGGATTAGTCGGCCGCTGCTGGTGACGCCCTCGATGACCACGTCGTAGCGTAAGCCGCGAGGCACGTCGACACCGAAGCGGAACGACGGCTCGGTGCCTATCACCACGTCGGGATTCCAGTACAGCACTCGTCCGGTCCTCGATATCTCCACTGGCGATGGCTCCTGAATGCCCAATGGCTTTACCTGGACCACATTGCACTGAGGCACCTCGCGATGAGCCTGAGCGCCGTCTTTGAGTGTGATTGATATCACACCACCGCCCACATAATGCCCCCAAATGCCGGCCGAGCCAGTCTTGAACACATCGACCCTGGCCACGTCCTGCATATGAATCCAACTGAGGTCGAAATCGTCATACATCACCACCCCGTCGACGGCTATTGCCGCCGGATTGTCATCGAAAATCGACGTATGTGCCCGCAGATACATGCGGTTCTCACGGAAAAATATTCCCGGCACACGTCGCATCAGGTCCTGAATGCTCGTGACATCGAATTCCTCAATCATCTGCTGGGTGAGAGTAAAGTCGGCCAACTGGCTGAATGCGGCTCCAGCCGAAATGGTGTTGAAACGAAACGCATTCACCTTCAGCTCTGGCAAGAGCACACCGTCGGCAATACTTCTCGCCAGCACCTTGCTGTCATCGCTCTCAACAAACTGGAATCGCGGCTGCTCGCGCTCTATCAACGACTTTCCAGCCTTGGGGAACTGCTGTTCGTCAACTTTAAGGTAGACCTGCGGCTTGCCGTTGTTGGTAGCTTGGACAATGTACTTGCTGCCCTCCACCGCGTCAAGTCCGCCTAAGGTGAAGCGGCCGTCGTCGCCGGCCACCGCGCCGCTGCATATGCCTGCCTGGGGCGATATGCAACTGATTACGGCATTCTTTATGGGGCGGTTCGACAGCAGTTTGGTCACCTTTCCTGTGATTGTTGTTGTCACCTCGATGGGATGAGCCGGAGCGCTGTAATTCTCTTTTAGCACTTCGGCTAAATTATAACGCGAATCAGTCAAGGGGTCGTAGCTAAACTGCGACAGCGCAGAGCCAGAGTCAAACGCCCATCCGGTGCCGTACGGAATTTCGGAAGCCACCGACAGGTCGAAGCCGATGTCGCGCCGGTAGGCGAAGTCGCTGTGTTCCACCACCGAGACCGACAGTTGCGCCACTTCGTCGGCTTGAAGACCGGGAACTGTGAGGCCCACGTCGTATCCGCCGTCACGCGGTTTCATATCCAGCACGGCCTCAGCTTGGTTGTCGGCATCGGACGCACCGCCGACTACAAACGCGCCACACGCCACGATATTGTATTGCGAATCGACGACAAACACCTCGTTCAAGCCATTGGGCAGGTCGTTGAGTTGAAACCTGTGGGTCGTGTGCCTGCCGTCGTTGTCGCTATAAAACGGCATCAGACGGTTGGTGACGCAGAACAGGCGGTCGGCCGCACGCACCTCTGGCGACACAGTCACCGAGAGCGATGTGCCGTCGCAATCGAATGAGACACCGCGGGCCGTAAGCGGAACGAATGCAGGTGGACCGTCGGCGACGGGAGCGCCGGAACCGCCCATATCCAGTCCTACCAGCACGGGTGTCACGAAGGCGTACTCGCCGTTCTCGCCAACACCAGCCCGTGTATATGCCCTCATGAAATACACGCCGTCCTTGGCTTTCGGAGGAATATTCAACCAACCCACGGCGCAACCAATGTCGTTGATGTTTTTCACCCGTGTGAGCACATTGCCTTTGCCGTCAAGCAGTTCGACATACACAAATCGGCTTGTGTCCGACGGGATGAGCGTCACGGCATCGACGCAGTAGGCGCGATAGTTGATTCTTTCGCCGGGCACAACGCGGTAATGGTCGAGGTGTAGATACACTTTCTCCTGCGGATTCAACATCACCTGACGCGCCAGCCGCGCCATGAGACTGTCGACCGGCACAGCACCCCATGCTCCCGCGGCCGCCAGACATATCATCAGTAACGAATAAACAATTCTCATAACCTCTTGCTGTTAATTATTACCGCTTTTAATCTCGCAAAGATAACAAACAACAATTAATCAGCCAAAAAAACTGCGTTTTTTAACTAAAATGCTTCAACAGCATCACAACCGCACTTAAAGAATGTTTCAGATTAAAAGCACTGAATATCAGGTGGCTATTGCGTAATTGGACAAATATTAAGTACTACTCCACATTTGTCAATACCGGATGTAATCACTTTATATTCTGGTGATTACTTTGCGGTCATATATGATTAAAGGGGCAGGAACGGAGGCGCAATGCGGGCAGTGGTTGCGGCGAGGCGAGCGGCAGCGACATCGGGTCGCAGACACTCGGCGAGTGGGGCTTCGGGCGGGTTGATTGACTCAACGACGGAGAATCCAGCGGTGAGAAGGGTCTCGCAATCGCTCACACCTCCGGCGAGCAGAGCTACTGGCACGCCGTGATTACATGCCCGCTCAAGTATGCGCGCCGGGAGTTTACCCATAAGAGTCTGTGCGTCGGAATGCCCTTCGCCGGTAATCACCAGCGCGGCATCGGCGAGCATATGGTCAAAATGCATGATGTCGAAAAGCAGGTCGGCACCCGAACGCATAACGGCCCCGCAACATTGCATCAGAGCGTAACCCATGCCTCCAGCGGCACCCGCGCCGGGTTCGCCAGAGCGGTCGAAGCCCATCTTGATTGCCAATTTATCAGCGAATTCCCGCGCACGCAGGTCGAGCATCTCGACTTGCCCGGGTGTTGCGCCCTTCTGAGGAGCATAGACATGCGCGGCACCGTTGGGGCCACACAGCGGGTTGGTAACATCGCCGGCGATAAGCACTTCCACATCGTCGGGCCACTGGTAGCCGAGGGCCTCAAGCATGCCTCTTCCAGCGTCGCTTGTGGCACTGCCTCCGAGTCCTACTATAATGCGGCGACAGCTACGCCGCAGGGCATCGGCGAGCATCTCCCCCACCCCGTAGGTGGTTGCTTCGAGCGGATTGCGCTCATCGGGGTCAAGCAAGGTCAGTCCGGCAGCGGCGGCGCTCTCGACTATGGCGGTATTGCCGTCGGCAGTAATGCCGTAGCGTGCAATGATGGGCCGCATCAGAGGGTCGTGGCAGGCCACCTCCACTGTTGTGCCGCCTAAGGCCGCCGGAGAGAGAAACGCCTTGAGCATTCCCTCGCCGCCATCGCTCACGGGCACGACGACCACGTCGGCCCACCGACACGCGCTGCGAATGCCTTCACACGCCGCCAGCCCTGCCTCGGCCGACGACAGGCAGCCCTTTAACGAATCTATTGCCACAATCACTTTCGCCATAACGCCCGCAAAGTTACAAAAAAGACTTATAAAACACGTGATAACGATGATATATTGAGAAAAAATATTACCTTTGCAGCATATTGTTAAACCTATTATCAAACTGAACTTATGGAAACAACAAGCATGGAACAACAAGAAGAATTGAAAATCCCCAGCGTCGAACTGATGAACGCCCTTGTATTCTTGAACAGGAAAACCCGTAATGTTCTTACTGAGCCAAATCTACAAAGCGATGAAGAATCCGTCTACACCAATGCGTTTAACGCTTATGAGGCACAAGAACAGTTTTTGCTCGAAAATGGATTTGACAAGGATGAGAGTTACAGTCTTTTAGAAGCTGTCAAGAAATATAACCTTTTTGTCTCGGATTGGAAGGGCAATTCCAGCATGTGGTTGATAATGTTTGTTGTCTGTTGCATTGCCACTCCTGCGCTTGCGTGGTTCAATTATTATCTCTATACCGACGAGCACAGAATATGGTTTCTACCAATCATCCTAAACATATTTAGCCTTCTTGGCATTTTTGTTTGCTCATTTGCTTTTTTTGGCGATCTTTCAGCCAGGAAAAAAGTGAAAAAAAGGGAATACAGCTCGGCTGACGATATAATTTACTCCGAGGAAATAGCGGGAATGTCCGTTTATCTTACGTCAAACAGCGATGTCACCCGCATCGAGGACATAAAAGAACACGCCAGATATCTCATTACACACCACAACTATAATGCTGAAGCGTTGGCGCTCTACCTTTGTCAATATGAGTTGGCTTCGACCGATATAGAGATTCTCATCAATGAACTGGGACTGTCGCTGAACGAAAAGAGATAGACGTTCCAGCGGCCATTATACCACATTGAACTTTCCTATTTCACAAATCTAGGCTATCCTCTTTTAGAAGGAAATCAAAAAGTCCTATCGTAAGTATTCCCTCTTCGTTGCGACGAGGCATGAAAAGATAACGAGATTTGCTTAACTGCACAAATATTACATTAATTTTTTGCCAATATTGGCAGATTTTTACGTTAGCTTCTTCGGTTTACACGGACACGGAATCATGCTTGTCATTAGCGGCTTTGAGAAACCAGTGTCGCGCTTCCTCCATATCACGTTCAACACCCAGTTCACTATTGCCGGAGAGGTATAAACAGCCCTTGCAATGGTAGGGATGAGGGATGCCTTTTGACACGCCTTTCTCCACGACCGCCTCTAATTCCTTAAATTGCTTATTTTCTATATAAATGGATACAACATACCTCAAGGCTTCACTCTTGCTGTCTTTGTCTGATTTCGGGTTCTCTATAGCTCGCGTGGCCCATTCTATGCATTTCTTGTCGTCCTTCTTCACGCTGTTGTATATGGTGGCGAGCATGCTTTGGGCGTCACAATTTCCTAACTTAGCGCCTTTCTCTAGTTGTGGAAATAGTGGTTCAATTTGGTTCACAAGCTAAGGTCTTTATTCGCAGTTTCACGCGCAAGATGAGGCTATTTGACAAAAAAACATTATATTTGCGGTCGAAAAAAGCAAAAAGACGAACCATTATAAATCGAAAAACTTATGTCGACACCTCACATTTCGGCTCCAGACGGGGCCTTCGCCAAGACAATGCTTATGCCCGGCGACCCATTGAGAGCAAAATTCATGGCCGAGAACTTTATCGATGACGCCGAACTGGTGACATCGGTTCGCAACATATTCGGCTACACCGGCACCTACCGCGGCGTGCCTATCTCGATTATGGCCAGCGGCATGGGAATGCCGAGCATCGGCATCTACTCCCACGAGCTATACAGTTACTACGGCGTGGAAAACATCGTTCGAATCGGTTCAGCCGGCAGCTACAACCCTGAGTTGAACGTGATGGACGTGTTTCTGGGCGACAGTGCCTACAGCGCATCGTCATACGCTATGGTACACAACGGCGAGACGTCCCAAACGCTGTACCCGAGCAAGGAACTCAACGACGTAATCAAGGCCACGGCTGTCGAGCTGGGCATTCCGCTGAAAACGGGAGTTATCCATTCGAGCGACGTGTTCTACACCGGCGCTGGAAGTCGCCCGTGGCAGGAGGTGCGTGAGGAGACCGGAGTCGACTGTGTGGAGATGGAGAGTTTCGCTCTGTTTCACAACGCCAACTACCTGGGCCGGCGCGCGGCATGCCTGCTCACCATCAGCGACTCGCTCGTGAAGAATGAGGAACTAACAGCACTCGAGCGGCAGGAGTCGTTCCGCACGATGATGCGTTTAGCCCTCGAGAGCGCCATCCGCTTCTGAGCCAGCGGCAAACAGTTCGCCCAGCAGATAGAAACTGCCACCGATGAAGATTGCGTCGTCGGGGGTGGCATCATTGCGTGCGGCGGCGAGTGCCGACGACACATTGCCGTAGCAGTTGCCGCGCAGACCGTGAGCAGCGGCTGTCTCACGCAGGCGCTCGGCGGGCAACGCCCTTGCCGACGACACTTGAGTGAAGTAATACTCGGCGTCGGCGGGCATCATCGCCAGAATGGTGTCGATGTCCTTGTCGGCCACGAAGCCAATGACCATGTGCAATTTATTCACATTGAGGCGCGACAACTGCGCGGAGATGTGCCGCCACGCGCCTTGGTTGTGCCCTGGGTCGCACACCACCAGCGGCCGCTCGCCCAACTTTGTCCAGCGACTGGTGAAGCCGGTAAGTTCGCTTACGTGGGCCAGACCATAAGCCACCGACTCGCGGTCGACAGGCACTCCGCATCTCTGGAGTGCCGTTAGCGCCGTGGCTATATTTTTCAGTTGGTAGTCGCCGGTGAGTTCACTCACCAGTGCGCCATAGAGTGAAGAAACGACGTGGAGTCCGTCGCTGTAATGGCCGCAATTCTCCACCGGTTCAGCGCGGTATAGCGGAGCGTCGTTCTCGGCGGCCACGCGGCTGAACACCGCGTTCACCTCATCGCCGCAGTCCTCCCCCACCACTACGGGAACGCCAGGCTTGATGATACCCGCCTTTTCACCGGCAATGGCGGTGAGGGTGTCGCCCAGCAGCGAAGTGTGGTCGAGCGAGATGTTGGTAATCACGCTCAGCAGAGGGGTGATGATGTTGGTGCTGTCGAGTCGGCCGCCGAGTCCCACCTCCACAACGGCATAGTCGACCTGCTGCCGTGCGAAATAGTCGAACGCCATTATCGTCGTGAACTCGAAGAACGTAGCCTCGTGGAACACCTCGCAGCCACGGCTGCGCTCCACGAAGTCGACCACGGCGTCGTGGCCGATGGGCTTGCCATCGATTCGTATGCGCTCGGCGAAGTCGACCAGATGCGGCGAGGTGTACAAGCCCACGCGGTAACCTTGCGCCTGCAACACAGCCGCGAGCATGTTCGACACGCTGCCCTTGCCATTGGTTCCTGCGATGTGGATGCATCGCAGTCCACGATGAGGGTCGCCGTGAAAATGTGCCAGTGCCTCGGTGGTACCCAGACCCGGCTTATATCCGCTGTCGCCCAGCTTCTCGTAAGCCGGCAACTGGTGATACAAAAAATCAATACACTCCTCGTAAGTCATTATTATGGTTATTTTCATCACCGCTGGCGCGGTGGAAATCTTTCAAAAATCTAATCCAAAAATTTCTCAAAAATTATTATCAGCATCCTTAATCATTCCAGATATTGACTTTTATGATTTTTCCTGTTTTTTCATCTCGGTAATACCATTCCGAATAAAGGCTGTCACCGCCGAAGTTTATTATCATACCATAAGGAATATGCGTGAGGTTCATATAGTTGAATAGCTGCTTTCTATGGGGGGGTGCCAATGGTTGAGATCGCTTTCAGTTCTACTATTATGTTATTGTTTATAACCAAGTCCATACGATAAGTTTGGTCCAACTGAACATCATCCCAATAAATGGGAAGGTAAACTTGGCGATCGACAGCAAAGTTTTTTAACTCCAATAGATACTTAAGAGCAGCTTCATAAGCCGACTCCAACAATCCCGAGCGATACTTACTGTGAACTCGCATCGCTTCCCCAGTAATCGTCCTAAAAAAGTCAAATCTTCCCATATGCCACAAATAAATTTTCGAGAAATTTTTGAACTCGATTTTCGATAAATTTCCCACGCGACAGCGTGGCTAAACATTTCCGTTCTATGGGTCGCGCCAGTCGTTGTTGTCTTTGATGAGTTGGATGAGGCGTTCGATGGCTTCTTCCTGGGGGATGTTTTTCTTGATGCATTCCTTGTTTTTGTAGAGGCTGATTTTGCCCACTGCTGCGCCCACGTAGCCGTAGTCGGCGTCGGCCATCTCGCCCGGTCCGTTGACCACGCAACCCATGACACCGATTTTGAGGTGTGTCAGGTGAGCCGTTGCGGCTTTCACTCGCTTGACTGTCTCTTGCAGGTCGAACATCGTGCGTCCGCATCCCGGACAGGATATGAACTCGGTGCGTGTGGTGCGCAGGCGTGCGGCCTGAAGTATGGCGTAGGCTGTTTCGGTCAACACGCGAGCGTCGATGGCAGCGTCACTTATCCACAGGCCGTCGCCCATGCCGGCGAGTAGCACCGCGCCGAGGTCGGCCGCGGCTTTAATCTGGAGGAGAGCGGCGTCGGTGTCGTCGTAGCTGAAATGCAGAATCGTGCGGCATTTCGGGCACAGTTGGCGCAGCCGGGTGGCGATGGCGCACGCGGCGCCTGCCTGATCGCTCACACCCGGTGTCACCACCAGCGTGGCGTTCTCCACACCGCTCAGCGAGTCGATGGCCCCTGAAGCCAGGTCGTTCCAAGTGACGTTGACCCATGCGCTGGTGTTTTCATTAAATCCAGCAAGCGGAATGAGGTTGATGTCGCCGGCGATAAAATCGGGCTGGAGGGGCCCGTCTATGGTGCTGTCGGCCACCACTACGGGTTGGCCGTGGCTCTCGCGCTCCAGCGGCATGATATCGGCCATGCTCTCGCAGGCGGTGATGTGGTCGACCAACGCCTTTGCCACCGGTATCTCGCATTCCGGCTCCTCGCTGAGCGACACGCGTATGGTGTCGCCGTAGCCTTGATGGAGCAGTGCCCCGATGCCCACAGCGCTCTTGATACGTCCGTCCTCGCCGAATCCGGCCTCTGTCACGCCGAGGTGCAGGGGGAAGTGCATATCCTCTCGGTCCATAGCCACTACGAGCCTCCGCACGGCCTCGACCATCACCACGACGTTGCTGGCCTTCATCGAGATCACCACGTCGAAGAACCTTTCTCGCACGAATACCCGCAGATACTCCATCACGCTCTCGACCATGCCCGCCGCGGTGTTGCCGTAGCGGCTCATGATGCGGTCGCTCAGCGAACCGTGGTTCACGCCCAGGCGCACCGCCGTGCCGTGCTTGCGGCACAGCGCGATGAACGGCACGACGGCCGCGTCGATACGTTCGAGTTCGCGTGCATACTCCTCGTCGGTGTACTCCAGGCTCTTGAACTGGCGGGCCGGGTCGACGAAGTTTCCGGGGTTGATGCGCACCTTGTCGGTCACCTGGGCGGCCGCGATGGCCGCCGCCGGATTGAAATGTATGTCGGCCACCAGCGGCACGTCGCAGCCTTCGGCGCGGAGCCGCTCGCGAATCACCCCTATGTTGTTTGCCTCTCGCACACCCTGTGCGGTGAGGCGTACGAGGTCGGCGCCCGCGGCGGCTATGCGCCGGCACTGTGCCACGCTGGCTTCGATGTCGTTGGTCGACGTGTTGGTCATCGACTGCACTCTTATCGGGTAGTCCGAGCCCATCTTGAGCCCGCCTATGTTCACTGTCACTGTTTCTCGACGTTTCATATACTATGCTTTCAAATTAGATTGCAAATTTCGCCATTTTTTTCGACACGGGCAAGTCTTGAACCGGAAATCTAATATATCCAATGTTCTAATTTCGATGCAAGCCTGAACCAATCTGGCATATTTGTACTATCGCGCGAACTAATTGCGACTACAGTCAGCTCCGATAGCAATACCCCTGCTTTAGGCCGATATGTTTCGTTCTTATGTATCATAATTTACAATAAAAAATAATTGATAATTTGTGGCGTTATCGCTATATACTTTATATTTTGAAGATGGAATACATCTTTATTTATAAAAATCCAAAAGATTATAAATGTCAAACCAGACTCACAGAAGAACACTATGGTTCGATTACAATAGCGAGCGACAAAGCAATGGTCAAATATTGGTATTGCAATTAAAAAAAATAATATTGGTACAGCAACTATTCCTAAGAAAATCACGCTATTGGTAGAAAGCACACTAATCCATAGGTTTATTAGTTCGT
>JBGUHM010000046.1:0-39626 GCA_045112115.1 Sodaliphilus sp.
TGTTTGTACAACCCATGGGACTATAACGACTGTAAGCGACTCTCGTGAGCAAAAAAACGAAACTGCTTACCCTGCTGGCCGCGGTATTAGCCGTGGCTCTCGGCGTGAAGGCCTGCTCAATGAAAGGAACAGGGCAGGAGACCGTGCGCACTGTTGTCGAGAAGCCCACCAAGAGCAAGCCACAGGCGCGAATCACCGGACAGACCGACGACCTGACGACGCTGCTCGCCGACGAGAACATGACGCGCCTGCCAAAGCGAGTGAGCGCCGAGCCCGACAGCGACAATGTGCAGGGCGTGCGCTTCCGCCGCCTGCCAGGCAGCTTGCGGGAAGTGTTCTGCGACACCAACGACCTGCAACTCGAGGCGGCACGGCTCAACGGCGTGGGAGTGATTTCGAGCCTCCGCTCCACCTATCACATCTCCAAGCCGCTCGTCAAAATACAGTCGTGCAACGCCTTCACGCTCGACTCTCTGAAATACTCCATGCCGTTCCTCGTGCCTAAGGCCGCCGTGCTGCTGCGCGACATCGGTATGGACTTCTCCGACCGCGTACGGGAACGAACTGGACACGAGGCGCGTATCAAGGTGACGAGCCTCACTCGCAGCGACTTCACGGTGAAAAGGCTGAAACGGCGCAACCGCAACGCCACCGAGAACTCGTGCCACCGCTACGGCACCACCTTCGACATCAGCTACAGTCATTTCGACTGCCTCGACCCAAGGCACATCCTCAACGAGGGTGACCTGAAAAACCTGCTGGCCGAGGTATTGTACGACATGCGCGAGCAGGGGCGCTGCTACGTGATGTGGGAACGGAAGCAGAGCTGCTTCCACATCACGGTGAGATGACTTTTTAAGAACCATTCCCACACTAAGAGAAAAGATGGAAAGCAATTTTATCGACTATGTGAAAATATTGTGCCGCAGTGGCAAAGGTGGCGCAGGTAGCAAACACCTGCACCGCGCGAAATATATGCCCAAGGGCGGCCCCGACGGAGGCGACGGAGGACGCGGAGGACATATCTTCCTGCGCGGCAACTCCAACCTGTGGACGCTCATTCACCTGAAATACACGCGCCACATCTACGCCACCGACGGACAGCCCGGCTACGAGAACAACTGCCACGGAAAGGACGGCGAGGACCGCACAATAGAGGTGCCGCTCGGAACCGCGGTCTACGACGCCGAGACCGGACAGTTTCTCTGTGACGTCACCCGACACGGACAGGTGGTCAGGCTGCTCAAGGGAGGACGCGGTGGATTGGGAAACACTCATTTCAAGACGGCAACGCGACAGACACCGCGTTTCGCACAACCCGGCGAGCCCGGCATCGAGAAAGCGGTGATTCTTGAGCTCAAACTGCTGGCCGACGTGGGTCTCGTGGGATTCCCCAACGCCGGAAAGTCCACTCTGCTATCGGTCATCAGCGCCGCAAAGCCGAAAATTGCAAACTATCCGTTCACCACACTCGTGCCGAACCTGGGCATCGTCACTTACCGTAACCAGCAGTCGTTCGTCATGGCCGACATTCCCGGTATCATCGAGGGAGCAAGCGAGGGCAAAGGCCTGGGACTCAGGTTTTTGCGCCATATCGAGCGCAACGCCGTGCTGCTGTTCATGATACCCGCCGACACCGAAAGCATAGGCCGCGAATACGAAATCCTGAGCAACGAGCTGGCCACGTTCAACCCGCAGCTTGTGGAGAAGCCACGTGTGCTGGCCATCACTAAGTGTGATATGATCGACGATGAGCTGAAAGAGATGCTGCGTCCCGAACTGCCCGAGGGTGTCGAGACGGTGTTTATCTCCAGCGTGGCTCAGCAGGGTCTCACCGAACTCAAGGACATCCTGTGGCGCACCATCAACGACGAGCACAACCGCATTCCCGACGACATCGTGGAGCGGGACCTCGACGAACGCCACCGCGTAAAGGAGGAAGACGACTTCATCTTCGCAGCGGCGCCCGAGGTCGACGAGATGCCCGACGCAGGCGGCAAGATGATTGTCGACGACCTCGAGTGGGACGATGAATACTGGGCCGAAAAATTCGACGACCCCAACGCTCGATTCCAAGTGGTCAACGACCCATTGCCCGAAGACGACGAAAACGACGAAGAAGCCTAAACGCAAGAGATGAACCTGCGCAACATATACGACTCGCGACGAATTTGGAAAATCGCACTGGTAGTGGTGGCTATGCTGCTCGTGGCGCTGTTCCTGTTCATAAGCAACCGCCTGGTGAAGAACCTGGCGCGACAAGAGCGCGCCAGAATGGAAATCTGGGCAGGGGCCACTCGCGAACTCGTGACGAGCAGCAACACCGACGTCGACTTCCTGCTGAGCATCATCACCGAGAACGACAACATCCCGGTACTTCTCGTCGACGACCAGGGGAACATCCTCGAGCAACGCAATTTCCGGCTTCCGGAGCCTCTCAACCCCAAAAATCCGGAACTGAAAGGTAAGAACCTCAAATACCTCAAGGACAAGCTGAGTTCGCTGCGCAACTCGTCAAACAAGATTGAGATTCGACTCGACGAAACCACCGTGCAATATCTCTACTACGAAGACTCCACGGTGCTGAAGCAACTGGCCTATTTCCCCTATGTGGAACTGGTGGCGCTGCTGGTGTTCATCGCCATCGCCTATTTCGCTCTCATAAGCGTCAAGCGAGCCGAACAGAACAAGGTGTGGGTGGGCCTGTCGAAGGAAACGGCGCACCAGCTCGGAACACCCATCTCGTCGCTTATGGCATGGACGCAGATGCTCGGCGACATGGGTGTCGACCGCGAGGTGGTCGACGACATCGACAACGACGTGAACCGCCTGCGCACCATCGCCGACCGATTCTCGAAAATCGGGTCGATGCCCGAAAAGGCGGTCATGAGCATCAACGAGGCCGTGCGCAGCGGGCTGCGATATATGAGCAACCGCATACCCAAGCGTGTGGAGATGACAATCATAACCGACGACAGCACCGACACGCAGGTGATGCTCTGCGAGTCGCTCTTCGAGTGGGTGATGGAAAACCTCACAAAAAACGCCGTCGACGCGATGGAGGGCGTGGGAACTCTCGAAATCAAAGTATCACGAGAGGCCGACAATGCCTATATCACCGTGAAAGACAGCGGCAAAGGCATTGCGCGAAAGAACTTCAAAACCGTCTTCACTCCCGGATTCACCACCAAGAAGCGCGGATGGGGACTGGGTCTGACGCTGGTCAAGCGCATCATCGAGGAATATCACGGCGGACGCATCTGGGTCAAGGAGAGCGAACTCGGCAAGGGCACCACCTTCGCCATCACTATCCCGGCCAGTAACAAAGCAAAAGCGGAACAATGACGACAACCAACTCGAAAATAATAATGCTCGGCACAGGCAGCGCGATGTGTATGCGTTGCTACAACACTTGCTTCTACCTGCAGACCCCCGGAGGCGGCATGCTCACCGACGCCGGAGGTGGAAACGGTATTTTCCGACAGCTGCACCGCGCCGGAGTGCCCGTGGAAAGCATACGCCACATGATGGTCACTCACGTACACACCGACCATATCATGGGCGCGGTGTGGATGATTCGCAAAATATCGCCCATGCAGCACAAAGGCAAGTTCCGCGGACCGTTCACCATCTACTGCCACCACGATGTGGCCGAGGTGCTGCTCACTATGTGCCGGATGATGATTCCCGACAAAATCATGCGGGCCGTGGGTGAGTCTATCATCGTGCGCGAGGTCAGCGACGGCGACACGCTCGACGTCGACGACATGAAGGTGACGTTCTTCGACATTGGTTCAACAAAGACGCTGCAATACGGCTGGCAAGCAGTGCTGCCCGACGGCCAGCGCGTGGTGTGCCTCGGCGACGAACCCTACCAGCCCACCACCGAGCAATATGCCCGCGGCGCCGACTGGCTACTGCACGAGGCATTCTGTCTCTACCGCGACCGCGAACAGTTCCGGCCCTACGAGAAACACCACAGCACGGCTCTCGACTCCGGCATCATCGCCAGCGAACTCGGAGTGAAAAACCTACTGCTGTACCACACCGAAGACACTCATCTGCCCACCCGACGCGAAACCTTCACCGCCGAGGCAGCAAGGCACTTCAACGGACGAATCGTCGTCCCCGACGACCTCGAATCGGTCGACCTATAACCACCCGTCACAGGAATGGCGTAAAGTAAACCGGCACATACTCCATATCGCCATCACGACGATAATCCTTGGTGTACACCAAATATTTACGACCAATCCTTGATGAGAACTTCAATGAAAACTCATCAAGCGATTTATGTGTCTTATAGCCCGACGACTTCACTTCAACAGGGCACAATTTCCCGTTGCGTGAGAGCAGAAAATCCACCTCATAAATATGATTGCTCTTACTTAAAAAAGTATAATAGAACAGTTCGGAACCAACAGAACGCAATAATTGAGCCACCATATTTTCATATACATAACCGAGATTGGCACTCAACTTGTCGCTGAGCAGTTTCTCATATATGATATTCTCAGTGAAGTCTTTGTCCCAGAAGGCCAGTGTCACAAACAGTCCAGTGTCGCCGAGATAAATCTTATAACGCGAGAAATCGGAATTTAGGCGCATGCCTACATGAGGATCGTTGCAGCGATAAGCAATGTTGACTGTCATGCTTTCAGCCATCAATGTAAGCAGATTATTCATCTGCTTTGACGAGGTGCCCTCTATTATTGTCGACGATTGATAATGTGATGCTTTGTTGCTCAATTCAGCAGGGATTGCCTGGAACAGGGTCTTCGCTTTACCGGTACTGTCGATTTTCTCAAAATCCTCTATATAAAGTTTCAAAATACGACGCTTTACAGAGTCCACATGGTAAAAATTGTTCGTTTCAAGATAGGACTCAACGGCCTGAGGCATACCACCCACAAGCATGTATAACCGGAAATCGCGCAACAACCGTCGGTTCACGTCGTCTCCCAGCGACATCTTTTCATTCCAAGCCTGGCGTAAAAGGCCGAATGTCACCTCATCACCCTTGGCCCAAAGAAATTCTTCGTAATCCATAGGAAATAACTGAAATGAGTCCTCTTCACTTGGAATGACTATGTCTTTCACATTCTTTTTAATACTAATCAACGAGCCGGTTTCGATATAGTCATATCGGCCATCGGCCACTAAATATTTTATAGCCTGACGCGCCAATGGCTGTAACTGCACTTCATCGAAGATTATCACCGAGCGCCGTTTAACAAGATTCACACGCGACAACAGCTGCAGACGATTGAAAAAGTAGTCAAGGTCGGTTATATGTCTCTCCACCAGATTAGACAGTTCTGGTGTTATATTGGCAAAATCAATCAATATGAACGATTCGTATTCGTTACGGGCAAATTCTATTGCCAATGTAGATTTCCCCACTCGACGCGCTCCTTCAATCAACATTGCTGTTGAGCCGTTACTGTTTTGCTTCCATTGAAGCAGTTTTTGATATGCTTTACGCCTAAAAATTCGTTTCATCATTGCGACAATCTTTATTTCGTCGGCAAAAGTACTGATAATATTTGAATTATGCAAGCAAAACAGGCTGACCGCACTTTTTTTTCGGGCAAAAAGTAGGCTGACCGCACTTTTTTTTCGAGCAAAAAGTAGGCTGACCGCAAAATTCAGCCCTATTGTACACGTCAAAATTTACGCCAGTCGATTGGAAAAACCCGCCCCGCCGACCTCGATACCACCGACCAGTGGCCTCCCTTCGATTAAAAATTACACAAATTTGCGCTACGCATTTTTGTATAATTTGTGGTGCGACGCCGTTTCAAGTTACTCAAAACGGTAAATAATGTGAATAATTGGTAAATTTTTTGCCCACTTGGGGATTTTTCACGAAATTTGCAACTGAAACGGCGCTTTACCGCTCGCGGTAAGCCTTAACACTCAACAAATAACAATTAATATATAGTAATGACAAGCAACGGATTGATTCTCTGGGCCGACGACGAAATCGACATGCTCAAGCCGCATCTGCTCTTCCTCAAGAACAAAGGCTATGAGGTGCATACCGTGACCAACGGTCGCGACGCGCTCGATGCCGTCAACGAACATAACTACAACCTCATTATCCTCGACGAAAACATGCCTGGCATCAGCGGTCTCGAAACACTCGAGCAACTGAAGACCTCACAACCGGGCGTGCCGGTAATCATGATTACTAAGAGCGAGGAGGAGAATATCATGAACCAAGCCATAGGTAGCCAAATAGCCGACTATCTTATCAAGCCCGTGAACCCGATGCAGATTCTGCTGTCAATCAAGAAGAACCTGCACAGCGACGCACTCGTAGCACGAAAGACCAGCGACGACTACCGCCAGCAGTTCATGAAAATCTCGGAGCAAATCAACTCGGCCCGCACCATCGACGATTGGTACGAACTCTACCAGACGCTCGTCAGATGGGAACTGAACCTCTCGAGCACCGAAACGCAGATGGACGAGATTCTCGAGCAGCAGAAGCGTGAGGCCAACCGCGAGTTCTGCAAGATGGTGCGACGCAACTACGAGAGTTGGATTACCGGCGACGACCATCCGCTGCGTTCAAACGAGGTGTTCAAGAGCGCCGTGATGCCGTTGCTCGACAAAGGCGAGAAGGTCTTTTTCGTCGTAATCGACAACTTCAGGCTCGACCAGTGGCACACCATACGCGGAATGCTCACCGACCTGTTCACCGTCGACAACGAACAGCTTTACACCTCGATTCTGCCGACGGCGACACAGTATGCACGCAACGCCATCTTCTCCGGACTGATGCCTATCGACATCCAGCGGATGTTCCCCGAACTGTGGATCGACGAAGACGAGGAAGTGGGGAAAAACCTCAACGAAGAGCCACTGATAAAGACGTTCCTCGAGCGCTACCGCAGGCGCTTCACCTTCTCCTACAACAAGGTGAACGACCGCCAGGGTGGTGAACGTCTGGCACAGAATTTCAAGTCGCTGCTCGATAAAGACCTCAACGTGCTGGTGCTCAATTTCGTGGATATGCTCTCACACTCGCGCACCGAGTCGCGAATGATGCGCGAACTCGCCAACAGCGACGCCGCTTACCGTTCGCTCACCGCGTCTTGGTTCCAGAACTCCTATGCGCTCGACCTGTTCCGCCTCATCGCACGCAGCGGATACAAGGTGGTGCTCACCACCGACCACGGCACAATCAAGGTGGAGAACGCCCTAAAGGTGATAGGATACCGCGAGACCAACACCAACCTGCGCTACAAAACGGGAAAGAACCTCACCTACCCCGCCAAGCAGGTGTACGAAATCAAGCAGCCTAAGCGATTCGGCCTGCCGGCGCCGTTCATCTCGTCGTGCTATATCTTCGCCGCCAACAACGACTTCATGGCCTACCCCAACAACTTCAACCACTACGTGCAGTACTACAACGGCTCGTTCCAACACGGAGGAATATCCATGGAGGAGATGCTCGTGCCGCTGGTGACCATGACTCCGCGATGAAGAACAACTACGGCAAACATACGTTCTACCTGAACCTGGGAAGCAACCTCGGCGACCGAGAGACAAACATCTGGGCCGCCGACCTCAGGCTGTCGCTCGACCTGGGGCTGGTGACGGCCCGCTCCGAACTCTACTACAGCGAGCCTTGGGGTTTTGAGAGCGACAACGCCTTCATCAACATGGCCATCGCCGTTGAGTGCCGCTACAGCCCCGACGAGGCGCTCGACATCATCCACGCCATAGAACGCGAGATGAGCGGAGGCGCTTCACACCGCGACAGACGCGGGCACTACATCGACCGCGAAATCGACATCGACATCATGGCCATCGACGACCTCGTAATCGACACACCCACACTTACCGTGCCGCACCGCCACCTCATGGACCGAGACTTTTTCCGCGTGCCCTTCAGCCAGATAGCCCCAGCGTGGCGCCACCCCGTCACCGGCGAATCGCTCATCTGAGAATCCGGTCGGCCACAATGCTCGGCACGAAAGTCGAGCCCTTATGCACGCCACCGAAGTTGATGTTCGCAATGTAGCGATTGTCGATGCCCTCCTCGTTGGCAAAATTATTCAACGCAGCAATGCTCACGGGCTTGAAATCCAAAAGTAGGGATTTTTACACAAATCTGCAAAAATCCCTGGTTTTCGACATGATTTTCTCCATGTGGCTTGATAAGGGCCGACCGATTTATAACAGTTAGTGACATCGACAACGGTTTTTAACCGATAATTAAAAAATAGCATAATTCGCTGTTATTTCATATATTTTACCTCATCTTTGGTGTCGGGTCGTAATTTTTTTGTAACTTTGCGGTTTGAAAACGTCGAAAACTCATAAAAAACAGAACGATGAACATACTTGAACTCAGCGAACAAGAGATTGTGAGGCGCAACAGCCTCAACCAGTTGCGTGAAATGGGAATCGACCCATATCCCGCTGCCGAATATGTCGTTAACGCCTACAGCGACGAAATCAAAGACACCTTCACCGACCCCGCCGAAGGCGAGGAGCCGCGACACGTAAGCATCGCCGGACGTATCATGAGCCGCCGCATCATGGGCAAAGCCTCGTTTATGGAACTGAAGGACTCACGCGGACGCATCCAGGTGTATATCAGCCGCGACGACCTCTGTCCCGACGACAACAAGGACCTCTACAACGTGGTGTTCAAGAAGCTGCTCGACATCGGCGACTTTGTGGGCATCGAGGGCTTCGTGTTCCGCACTCAGATGGGCGAAATCACCGTACACGCCGAGAAACTCACAGTGCTCAGCAAGAGCCTAAAGCCGCTGCCCATTGTGAAAATGAAGGACGGAGTGGCATACGACTCGTTCGACGACCCTGAGCTGCGCTACCGCCAGCGCTATGTCGACCTCGTAGTGAACGAGGGTGTGAAAGAGACCTTCCTCAAGCGTGCTAAAGTACTCGAAACCATGCGCGCGGTGCTCAACGAGGCCGGATACACCGAGGTGGAGACCCCGATTCTGCAGTCGATTGCCGGCGGCGCAAGTGCACGGCCGTTCATCACCCACTTCAACGCTCTGGGCGTTGACATGTATATGCGCATCGCCACCGAGCTCTACCTCAAGCGCCTAATTGTAGGCGGATTCGAGGGCGTGTACGAAATCGGCAAGAACTTCCGCAACGAGGGCATGGACCGCAACCACAACCCCGAGTTCACCTGCATGGAACTCTATGTGCAGTACAAGGACTACAACTGGATGATGCGCTTCACCGAGCAGTTGCTCGAGCGAATCTGCGTCGCTGTCAACGGCACCACCGAAGTGGAAATCGACGGAAAGACCATCAGTTTCAAGGCTCCTTACCGCCGCCTGCCCATTCTCGACGCCATCAAAGAGAAAACGGGCTACGACCTCAACGGAATGGACGAGGCGCAGTTGCGCGACACCGCGAAAGCCCTGGGCATCGAGGTGGACGACACTATGGGCAAGGGCAAACTTATCGACGAAATCTTCGGCGAGACCACCGAAGGGTCGTTCGTTCAGCCCACGTTTATCATCGACTATCCCGTGGAAATGTCGCCGCTGACGAAGATGCACCGCAGCAAGCCCGGACTCACCGAGCGTTTCGAGCTCATGGTCAACGGCAAGGAGGTGGCCAACGCCTACAGCGAGCTTAACGATCCGCTCGACCAGGAAGAGCGCTTCGTCGAACAGATGCGACTGGCCGACAAGGGCGACGACGAGGCCATGATTATCGACCACGACTTCCTGCGCGCGCTCCAATACGGCATGCCGCCCACCAGCGGCATCGGCATCGGCATCGACCGTCTTACCATGCTTATGACCGGAAACAGCTACATCCAGGATGTGCTCCTGTTCCCGCAGATGCGACCCGAAAAGGTGGCACGACGCGACAAACCCGAGGCCTTCACCGCCGTGGGCGTACCCGAGGAATGGGTGGCACCGCTGCAGAAAGCCGGCATTCTCACCGTCGAGGCCCTCGGAGCCGTTGAGCGTCCCGGAAAGGTGGCACAGGAACTCATGGACATCAACAAGAAATATAAACTCGGGCTGAAGACCGCAACTCCCGACATCGTAACCGAATGGGTAGAAGCGGCAAAGCAAACGCAAGCATAACGGCATGGACATCAACTCGGTGGAGTTCTACACGATAGCGCTGCTCGTCGCAGTGGCTCTCATCGCGCTGCTCATGAGGCAACGCGAACCCGAAGCAGCACGCACTCACATCGTGCCGCTCGACCTGGAACCCACCGGAGAGGAGGTGCCGCGTGACGACAACGCCACGCCACGACCCACACACCTGAGGCTCACCGCACTGGCCGACGGTAAGGTGGCGCTCGAGCGCGACGCCTTGCCGCTACGGGCGCAGGAGACGGTGAACCTGGTGGCCACCGTAATCGACGACAAGATCACCATCGAGGAAAAGAAAGGCATGACAGCCGTGTTCAACAGTCAGGAGCACTACTACAACGGCAGCCAGACTCTCACCTTCCTTCCTTTCGAAAAGGTCTACATCCGTTACGAGAGCCAGGTCACCGGACGATGGGCAAAGTTCGCATTCCTCAACCGCGAGGGCAACTCCTACGAGCGCGAACTCACGATATAACTGTGAAGCGTGAAGTGAAGTAACATCTTGCAGTTTTTTACATAATTATCAACTGTTTCACAATTTTACTCGCACTTTCACGTTATATATTATACCGCGATATAAAAACAACAAAACTCAAAATAAAGGGTATGAAGATTTTCAAATACGTTTTAGCACTTCTGGCATTGGCTATGATGCCAACTTTGGCAACAGCTCAAGGCAGTGTGGGACAATGGATTCTGCACTCGAAGTACGTCACTTCCGAAATCACCAACTGCATCGACGCAGGCTCCAAGGTGTACTACCTCTCGAGCGGAACACTGTTCTGCTACGACAAGGAAACCCAAGAGAACATGGTACTCGACAAGAGCAACTACCTCAACGACTCGAAGGTGGCGCAGATCTACTACAACTACGCAAAGAAATACCTGCTCGTAGCCTACTCCAACTCCAATATGGACGTGATTCTGAGCGACGAGCAAGGCGGACGCATCATCAACATGCCCGACATCAAGGACGCTGTGATGACCATCGACCGCAAAATCAACGATGTCACCTTCACCACCGACCGCATGCTCATCGCAACAGCATTCGGTTATGTAGTAATCGACGACACGAAATGGGAGGTGAAAGAGTCTCGTGTGTTCAACACCAGCGTACAGTGTGTGGCCGAAGTGGGCGACTACCAGATTCTCGTGGTGGGTACCAGTTATTACTACGGCAACAAGAGCCAGCGCTTTGAGAAACTGAGCGACTACCGCACTCTTGCCGGTGCCGTGGATCAGGCTCACATCGAGCGCATAAGCGACACCAAGTTCTTCCTCTGCGGAAACAAGATGTTCGGACTGCGCACCATCCAGCCGGCCGACGACGGTTCCATCACCATCGCCGCTACCGCAATCGTCGCCGCCAAACCCGTCACCGTGCAACCCTACAGCGAAGGTTACGTGGCTTCGTTCTACCCCAACAACTATTACTACACCACCGATGCCGACGGCGGCACGCGCAAGCGCGTCACCGGAAACGAGATTTACACCAGCCAGGAGCCCGGCAACTGGTGGGTGCTCGGCGCCAGCGGTCTGGCACACATCGTCGACGGTGTGAAAAGCGAATATCTCAAGCCCAACGGCATGTCGATGTCAGCCCCCGTACACTTGACCTACGACCCGCGTGTCGACAAACTTTATGTTTCGACCACCGGTGCCAACCGCATCGTTGGTGAGAACCAGTCGGCAACATCGGTCATCAACGTACTGCAGGGCGACACCTGGTCGGATGTGACTCCTAAGAATCTGCCCGACAGCTCCAAATACAAGACCGGTATGTACTTTCCGCTGCTCGACCCCGATAACCCCAACAAATTGTACATCAACTCTTGGTGGAGAGGTCTGCTGGTAGTGGAGAACGGACAATACAAGTTCAACTACGGAACAGGCACTTCCTCTCTGCCCGATGTGGCTGTCGGCAACACCGTCAACTACTACAACCACATCTCAGCGATGATCGACCGCAGCGGCAACCTCTGGGCAGTACAGACCGGACGTGACGGTCTACACTTCCTGCCCGCGGCAAAGCGCGGTCAATTAACCACACCGACCGATTGGACCAAAACCAATATCACGCCGATTGACGGTAACAAGGCGTGCATGAGAAGCTTCATCTGCACCAGCGGCAACATCAAGATTTTCAACAACGGTAACTACGGCTCGTCCTACTACTTCTGGCGCGACTCCAGCAACCCCAACAACATCCCCTATGTGACCTACTCGCGATTCATCGACCAAGACGGTAAACCCGTGAGTTGGAACTACACCTCATGCCTGGTCGAGGACAAGGCCGGACGTGTATGGTGGGGAACCTACAAGGGCGGCACCAGCATAGGCTATTTCAACCCCGAGGACGCGTTCAACACCAACACCTTCACCGTGGTACACCCCAAAGTGCCGCGTAACGACGGAACCAACATGGCCGACTATCTGCTCGACGCCATCGAGGTCTATACTATCGCAGTCGACAATGCCGACCGCAAATGGATTGGCACTAACGGCGACGGTGTATACGTGGTCAACCCCGACGGCTCGGAAGTGATTGAGCATTTCACCATGAGCAACAGCGGACTACCCAGCGACGTGGTTTACGAAATCGCATGCAACACAAACACCAACTCGGTCTACTTCGCTACATCCAACGGTTTCGCCGAGTATAAGGCAACTGCTGTCGAGGCTGCCTCCGACTACAGCAACGTCGTGGTTTATCCCAACCCTGTAAGACCCGACTTCACCGGACTCATCACCATCAAGGGCCTCATGGCCAATTCGCTTGTCAAAATCGCCGACAACGCCGGTAACGTTGTCAAGCAACTGCAGAGCGAGGGAGGCATGGTCACTTGGGACGGATGCAACGAGGCTGGCGACCGCGTGGCAACTGGCGTCTACTTCGTCTTCGCCTCACAGGGCACCAGCAGTTCAGGCAACGCTGCCGTGTCGAAGATTCTTATCGTAAGATAAACCGCATTTTACACGACATCAACGAAACTCAATAGCGACGGCCTCTGCCAGCAACGGCGGGGGCCGTCGTCAGAAAAAACGGAAACAGCGATGACAACGAGAGCATTATTGGCTTTGATTCTGACGGCCGCCTGCATAACGGCCGCCGCACAGGATTTGGAGTACGACAACGAAGCCGACAGCATTGAAATGGCCAGAACAGAGGCTTGCAGCATGGTGGCCGGAACATGGCAGTACAGCAAGCCTTATGTCCACGCCCAAGGAACAACGCTGTTGGGAAAACTGGGAAAGCCCATCGCCAAAAGCAAGCTAAAGAAGAAGCTTGACAAAGCTTATAAGAAGCTGAAAATCAACAAGGGTTGGAGCTACATGATTCTCGAGCCCGACGGCACTTGGCAGATGAAAATCATAGGTGTCACCCTCAGCGGGAAATACACCTACGACCCCGCCAATGAGTCACTCTCACTCAAATATCACGGTGTGCCGTTGAAGTCGCACGCACATCGCGACGGCGACAAACTCTATTTGGCCTTCGATGCCGACCGACTCATCGCCATTCTACGGATTGTGGGCAGCATCAGCCACAGCAACAGCCTCAAAGCCATATCCACTCTTGCAAACAACTACAGCAACGTGATGCTCGGCTTCGAGATGAAAAGCGCCGTCACGAAACAGGCAAACAATTAAACCTAAAGAACAACGATATGAAACAGTTTCTAAACATTTTAGCACTGGCGATGTGCACTGCTGCCTTGCTATGTTCCTGCAGCAAAGCCAAGAAAATCGAAGTAAGTGAAGACTATGTCACCTTCGCCATCAACGGCGGAGAAAAGACAATCGATGTGACCGCCGACGGCAAATACGACATTGAGGACTGCCCAGAGTGGGTGAAGGCTGTAGCCGATGAGTCGTCGCTCACTTTGATTGTGGAGAAAAATACCACCGGCGCCTTACGCGAGGGCGTCATCCGCCTTGTGGGAAATGATGTCGAGAAATCCATAACCGTCAGGCAGGCCGACAAATGCACTTATATCAGAGTGTCGGAAGACAACGTGACCATCCCAAAGGAAGGAGGTGAAGCCACGCTCAAACTCGACACCGACGGAGGCAACCTGACCATGAATTGCCCTGAAGGCATCGAGGCCGTGCTGAAAGGGCGTACTCTAACCATCAGTGCCCATGCCAATCAAGGCGGCGCCATCAAAGGTGACTTGACCATCAGCTGCGAAAACGTCTCCACAACGGTGAAAGTGACTGTCGAAGGCGTCATCTGCTCCACTTGCAACGGCACTGGCACAATCACCTGTACAGCGTGCGGCGGCAGAGGTTATACTGAAGTAACATCGAGAGGCGACGATCGATGGTTCAGTGAGGATTACGGATGTAAAAAATGTGGTGGCTATGGATATCAATCAAGTGAGGGATATATCGGGGAATACATGAAAAAGGGTTCCGGCCGCATAACCTGTCCTGATTGCGGCGGCACAGGACGCTAAATATCACAAACAAGCAATATAAGAAGATGCGCAAGCCGTTAGGGCCTGCGCATCTTCTTTATCGTCGTCGGTTATCTCACTTAGCCTTGCGGCGAGCGCATAGCCAGTTCGACGGGTTGTTGTAGCCAATGCGGAAAGGCAAAGGCTTGACCTTGTCGACAGCGGCCTTGTAGGCTTGGTCAAGGTCCGACTGTACGCAACTGTCGGAGAAGACAGCCAGCGGACGCTTGTACATGCCGTAGAGCGTGATATCGAATTTGCCCGTCAGATACTTGTAAGGCACGCCGGAGTCATCCTCAACCACATACTGCGAATTGTCGACGATACAGTCGCGGATGCGGGTGAAATTCGGCATGTGCATCAGGTAAGACGCAGCTTTCAGATAGCTCGCCACGGTGTGGCCCTGCAGCGACACTTCGAAGAATTTCATCACCTTCGGGTCCATGCGATGGTCTTCCACGTCGGCCGAGACGTAATAAAGCGTCTGCTCGTGCCTCGAGCCGCTACGGAAGAATTTGTATTCCATCACATTGCCCTTGCCGCCGCCGTCGATGAGCTTGCCGCTATCGTCAATAGCCTTGTTCTCAATCGAGATGATTTCATAGCCCATGGTGGCCATAAGCATCGAAATCACCGGGCAGGTGCCGTCGAGCTCGTTATTGTCCATGTCGTCCTTCATGTCCTTGGTGATGAAATAACTCAGCCTCAGGAACGACGACAGGGTCTTGCGGTACGACTCATAATGTGCCGGACTGGTCTTGATCTCGGTACTGATAGGTGAACCCACTTTCTCGAGACCGCACAGGATATAGGTGTCGGCATCGGGGAAGATTGTGAGCGGATACGGGAAATCGGCGCCGCTGAACGGGTAGAACACCACGTCGGCCTTGTCGCGGAAGTCTTTGAAATCGGTTTTCGCCAGCGAGTCCACCTTCTTGCGTGTGTCTTCGCTCACAGCGAGCAGACCTTTGATTTCCTTACTGTATTTTTCCCAAGCTGCGGCATCGCCGGCCGAGATGTTCACGCCGTCTTTCGAAATGCCGGCGTAGAATCGCGTGGCGCGGTTGATGCCCTCATCACCGTTGAGGACGGGAAGATTGGCCGTGTCGGAAGCGGCGGACGACCCGGAGGTCGAGGTGCCTTCACCCTGCGAGCAGGCGGCGACAGTCAACGTCATGAGCACTGCTGTCAGTGCAACGAATAGTATAGTCTTTCTCATTTTTATTATTTTTTACGTCGGGCACATTGCCAGTTCGACGGATTGTTATAGCCAATACGGAAGGGCAAGCGGTGGATGGTCGAGGCATTGTCGCGGTACTCCTTGTCCATGTCTTGCTGGAAGACAATCTTTCCGAACACCTCAAGCGGATGCTTGTATACGCCGTAAAGTGTGACATCGAACTTGTCGACAAGGTAACGATACGGCATGCCCGAGTCGTCCTGAATGATATACTGGGAATTGTCGAGCACATAGTTGCGCATGGCGGAGAATCCATTGTTATGGAGAAGGTAGGACGCGGCCTTCAGATAGCTGGCCACGGTATGACCCTTCAACTCGGCCTCGATAAATTTCTTGACCTCGGGTTTGAAGCTTGCATCCTGTACGTCGCCCGAAATGTAGTAGAGCGTCTGCTCGTGCTTCGAGCCGGTGCGGAAGAACTTGTATTGCATCACGTTGCCCTTGCCCACGCCGTCGATGAGTTTGCCGTTCTCGTCAAATTTCTTGTTCTCAATCGAGATAATCTCATAACCGGCCGTGGCCATGAGCATAGTCATTACCGGGCACACTCCGTCAAGTTCCTCGGCATAGAAGTCCTCGGCCATGTATTTGGTGATGAAATAGCTCTTCTGAAGGAAATAGGACAAGGCCTTGCGGTAGGACTCATACTGCGCGTAGTTGGTCTTGATGTTCTCACCGAAGACGGTGCCCGTGCGCTCGAGGCCTAACATAATATAGGTGTCGGCATCGGGGAAGATGGTTGTGGGATAAAGGAAGTCGGCGCCGCTGAACGGGTAGAACACAACGTCCACCTTGTCGCGGAAGTCGCTGAAATCAGTACGCACCAGCGAGTCGACCATGCTGCGCGTACGCTCGCTCACTGCGAGCAAACCCTTGATTTCCTGACTGTATTTCTCCCATGCCTGGGCATCGGCGGCCGAAATATTCACGCCGTCTTTCGAGATGCCGGCATAGAAACGGGTGGCGCGGTTGATAACTTCATCGCCCTTGAGGTCGGGAAGAGCCACGGTATCGGATGTCGAAGCCGACGAACCGGAGACCGCGGTGCCTCCGCCCTGCGAGCAGGAACTGACTGTGGCCGTCAAAAGCACGGTCAGCAATGCAACAAAAAGTGTAGTTTTTTTCATTATTTCTATTATTTCTTATTGTTTATTTCTATTCATGCGCTCGGCTACAAACCACAGCAACCAGCCCACCAGCAGCGTGGCCACGCTGGCAATCGAGGTCCAGGGAGCCGACTGGCTATGTTCCACAAAGGTGTTGGTGAAGTCCTTGTACACCAAGTATACTATTGAGCAGATAATCACCAGACAGAAAATGAGGGGAGTGACAGGGTAACCGAGGGTGCGGTACGGACGCGGCGACTTGGGGAAGCGGTAACGATGCACAAACACTCCCGCAACAGTGAGCAGCGAACAGAACGACAGAACGATTCCCGTGTATTCGGTCACCTTCTGGAACGAGCCGGTGACAATCATCACAGCGCTGATGAGCCACTGCAGCAGCACCGCCCACGACGGACAGTTGCGCTTGTTACGCAATGAGAGGAAACGGAACATTCGGTAATCCTCGCCCATAGTCTGGCTCACTCGAGGCCCGACATACACCATCGAACTAATCGACGACGTGAGCATCAGTGCGATGAGCATTCCCATCACCGCTCCGCCGTTCTTGCCGAAAATATGGTTGGCACTTATAAGTCCCACTTCCACCTTGCCGGCGAGTTCCGACACCGGTGCCGTGCGCAGGAACACAATGTTCAGTGCGATGTAGAGCAACGACACAAACAACGTACTGACAATCAATGCCAATGGCACATCGCGTTGCGGACGCTTGATGTCGCCCACAATATAAGCCGCGGCGTTCCAGCCCGAATAGGAATAATACACCCAGATGAGCGATACGGCGAAGCCCACGGTGAAGATATCGTCGATGTCAAAGCCGTTACCGGGACCGAAATTAGCGGCGCCGTCGGCCGGGCAAATCAGGCCGGCAACGATAAACACCACTATTATCAATATCTTGGCAACCGTCAGGATGTTCTGCATGACGGCTCCCATGTGCACACTGTAAAAATGCACAAGTGTAATTAACGTAAGCACTATTAGCGCCAACGCCATAGGATGAACTGAAGGGAAAATACTGCACACGTAGGAACTGAGCGCCATGCACGCCAGAGCCACCGGAGCAGCGAAGCCCACCACGAGCGACACCCATCCCGAAAGGAAGCCCAGCGATGGATGATAGATTCGCGACAGGAAATGATATTCGCCGCCCGAGCGCGGCATGGCGGCACCGAGTTCGCTGTACACAAACGCTCCGCAGAGCGCCGTGATGCCACCTATGAGCCATATCAAGGCTATCGACGTGGCGTTGGTGTTGGAAAGCAGCTGGAATCCCAGCGAAGTGAACACGCCAGTGCCTATCATATTGGCAATCACGAAGGCCGCGGCGGTCTTGGCGTTCAGTTTATAATGTCCTTTAGTACTCAACTTTAATAAAATAATGATTCTTTTCTCTATTCCTTTTCACTCGTTTCTTCGAGCCACTTCACGAGCAGTTCGTTGAACAACTCGGGTTGCTCGAGGTTCACCATGTGTCCGCATTTCTTGAACACTTCAAGGCGACCGTTGGGCAGATAGGGCAGCGAGTGTCCTTTCGACACGCGCTCGCTCTCACCGTAAATAATTAATGACGGCACCAGGCTCTTCTCCTTCACGAGACGTTGCCAGGCCTGCTCGCCGTAATACACCCGGGCAGTGACGTGAAGTGCCTGCCAGGCTCCCCAGTCCATAATCTCGCGGGTGAGTTCCGCACGTATCTTATCGTGGTTGGCGGGATGGCAAGCGCCGAGCAATCCGTTCACACGACGGCGCTTGTAAGCATCGACATTGGCTTTCACCTTGGCGATGTCGCGCTTGCGCGAGGCAATCTCTTTCGCCGTGCGGGGCTTGCCGGGACCGGTGAAGGCCATCGTTTCGCCCGAAACCATCACACACGACAGCAAACGCTCGGGGAACAGCGCCACCAGGTCGCCTGCCACATACGCTCCCATCGACAGTCCCACAACATGGGCTTTCTCGATACCCAGTGAGTCCATCAGGGCTATGACGTCGTCGGCATGCGTGAACTGGTAGCCCTCCTGCGGGTCCGACGTCTTTCCATAACCGCGCAGGTCGGGCACGACCACACGGTAGCGGTCTTTCAATATCGCCACCTGGCCGTCCCACATACGGCGGTCGAGGGTGTGGCCGTGAAGAAAAAGCACCACCTCGCCGCGGCCGGTATCCTCATAGTACATCTGGCCTCCGCCCTTGAGTGCCACAGTGTGCTGAGCATTCATAGCGCCACATATAAGCACACACGTCATCACCGCAAGCCAGCGATGCAACGCATGATGTAAAACTGTATTCACTTTACCGATATTTTTTCTATCTACTTCTATGTACATCTTCTAAGCTAATTCAATTTTTGCTTCGTGAAGGTCTGTAAAAAAGTCTGCAAAGGTAACCATAATTTCATCACAAACAACCAAAAACGGCATTTATTTTGTTCATCTCGCAAAAAAAAGGCCAAAAACCGCCAATTTATAATCCTCGTTTATACTTCTGTTGTATAGCAAGACCTGTCCATGCAATTTAAAGCCGCCAAATAAACAATAAAGGCAGGGTTTCTGCGTTAACTATGTACATATAAGCATATATGAAACGACGCTTCGGCTACATACCGGTGCTGATGATAATCGCTGTGGCGGCGGTTGTCAGCGCATGCAGCGCCCGCAAAAACACTGCGGGCTCACGTTTTTGGCAGGCGTTCAACACTCGCTACAACGTTTACTACCACGGCAAAACCCACTACGACGAGCAAATCAAAGTGCTCGAGAACGACTATGCCGACGACTACTCGCAACGGCTTTTCATCCATCCCGCCGAAGCCTATGCCAACCCAAAGTCGCCTCAGCCGTCGACCAACTTCGACCGAACCATCGAGAAAATGCAGAAGGCCATCTCGCTGCACTCCATCAAGAAAAAGCCCAAACGCAAAGCAGGCAAGGGCAACGATGAGAAATACCGCGAATGGCTCAAGCGCGACGAGTACAACCCGTTTATCCACAACGCATGGTATCTGCTGGCCAAGGCGCAATACATGAAAGGCGACTTCGAGAGTTCGTCGGCTACTTTCCGATATATTCAACGCCACTTCTCATGGAAGCCCGAATTGGTGCAGGAATGCAAGATTTGGGAGGCTCTCAGCTACTGCGCTCTCGGCTGGACCACCGAAGCCGACAATATCCTGGCGCACATACACATCGACCAGATTGAGAACTCGCGTCTACGGTCGCTGGCCAACCTCGCTTTCGCCGACTATTACATCAAGGACCACCAATACCACGACGCCATACCCTACTTGAGCGAGGCCGTCAAGAACAGCAAGGGAGGGCAGAAAGTGAGGCTCAACTTCCTGTTGGGACAGCTGCTCGAGGACGACGGACAGTACGACCTGGCATATCAGGCATACAAACGCGCCGGAAGTTCCAGCGGTTCGACTTACCGCACCAAGTTCAACGCGCGCATCAAGCAGAGCGCAGTCTACCACGGCGACAACATCGACGGTGAGGTCAGGTCGCTCAAGCGAATGACGCACTACGACCGCAACAAGGAGTATCAGGACCAGATTTATTACGCCATAGGCAACCTCTACCTCTCGAAGAACGACACCGTAAACGCCATCGAGAACTACAAACTCGCGGCCGAAAAGAGTACACGCAACGGTGTCGACAAGGCTATCAGTCAGCTCACGCTCGGCGGAATCTATTTCGCGCAGCACAAGTACGACCTCGCGCAGCCATGCTACAGCGAGGCCATTCCGCTGATCAACGAGGACTACCCCAACTACAAGATGCTCAAGCACCGTAGCGACGTGCTCGACGAACTCGCGGTTTACTCCGGCAATGTCACGTTGCAGGACTCGCTGCTCTATCTATCGTCGCTGCCCGAGGCCGAGCAGAAGAAAATCATCCAGAACATCATCGCCGAACTCAAGAAAAAGGAGAAAGAGGAGAAAGAGAACGCACAGCGTGAGGAATATCTCGCACAGCAGGAAGCAAAGGGCAACAACCTCAAAAACGACAAGAACGCGCCACAGGAGTACGACATCAACTCCGACAAATCGTGGTATTTCTATAACACCGCCACCAAGAACTCCGGTAAAACCGCTTTCCAAAAGTTGTGGGGAAACCGCAAACTCGAGGATAACTGGCGACGGCGAAACAAGAACACTTTCGCTTTCGACGAAGACAGCGACGACAAAAACGAGGAAGTCGCAGCCAACGACTCAACGGCCAACGACTCAACGCAGGTCGACAAGAAGGCTCTGGCACGTGCCGAGGATCCGCACTACGAGGAATACTACCTCAAGCAGATTCCAAAGACCGACGAGGAAAAGCAGAACTCCAACGACATCATTCAGGAAGGCCTGTACAACATGGGCGTCATCCTCAAGGACAAACTCGAGGACCTGCAGGCTGCCGAGTACGAGTTTGAGCAGCTGCTCACCCGTTACCCCGACAACACCTACCGCCTCGACACCTATTACAACCTTTACCTGCTGCATATGCGGGCCGGCGACAGGGAGGGCGCCGAGAAATACAGGCTGCTCACCGTCACGGAGTTCCCAGAGTCGAAATACGGCATGGCGCTCGAAGACCCCGACTACATCGACAACCTAAAGAACATGCATAACGTGGAGCAAGGGCTCTACGACGATGCCTACGACGCATACCTCAACAACAACAATGTGGCAGTGCACGCCGCCTACAAGAACATGATGGACAAGTATCCGCTATCGAAAATCATGCCCAAGTTCATGTTCCTCGACGCGCTCGCATATGTCACCGAGGGCAACGGTGAGAAATTCAAGTCCACGCTCAAGGATATGCTCGAGCGGTATCCCGAGACCGACATCACACCCATGGCGTCGTCGATGGTCAAGCAACTCAACCAGGGACGGAAAATCAACGGCGGCAACGGCAAGAACGTGCGCGGCATGATTTGGTCGACACGTCTGTCAAACGACAGCACCAAGATTTCCGACATCGAGAAGGAACTCACTCCGTTCAGCGAAGACCAGGACAAGCCGCAGCTGTTCGTGCTGGTTTACAGCACCGACTCGGTATCGAGCAACGAGTTGCTCTACCAGGTGGCACGCCACAACTTCAACGCGTTTGTGGTCAAAGACTTCGAGTTGGAGCAAATGAACTTCGGCAATTTGGGTCTGCTTATCGTCAAGGGCTTTGTGAACTACCGCGACGTGTCGCATTACCGCACAGTCTTCGAGCAGGACGAGGAATTGCAGCTGCCGCCGCAGGTACACCCGGTAATCATCAGCGAGGGCAACTTCAACCTGCTGCTCAGCGAGGGACGCACCTTTGAAGAGTACTTCCGCTTCCTCGACGAGCAGAACAGCGAGAAAGTGGAGTCACAAATCCCCGAAGGCGAGGAGGACAAAGCCGACAAACCTGCGGAGAAACCTGCTGAACGCGATGCCAAGGGCACCCGCAACGTGGGTACCAGCGGACTATACCACGATACTCCGCAAAAGACCGATGTCACTCCCGAGAAGCCGGAAGTGCCGGAAACTCCCGTAGAAAACATAGAGAACGACCAAAACACCCAGCCCTCGAAGACCTCCGAGACCTCTGAGAATTCCGAGAACTCCGAGACCTCCGAGAACTCCGAGAATTCCGAGAACTCCGAGAACTCCGAAATCACCCAGCCCGCCCCGACAGTCGACAAGAACGACAACAAGAACGACGACAAGAAAGATGAAAAGACTGTCAACAAGAAAGACGACAAGAAGGACGGCAAGAAGGACGACTCCAGCAAGAGCACTCGACGACTGAAGAAGCAGAAGGACGAGGAGACCAAGCGACGCGAGAAAGAGGAGAAAGAGCGCGAGAAAGAACTCAAGCGCCAGGAGAAGGCTCGCCAAGACTCGATAAAGGCCGAGGAGAAAGAACGCGAACGCAAGATCAAAGAGGCCGAAAAGGCCAGGGAGGACTCTATCCAGGCCGTTAAGGAAGAGCAGAAGAACAAAGAAAAAGCTGCCGAGCAGGAGCGCAAGGACAAGCTCAAACAAAAAGAGCAGGAACGCAAGGAACGCGAGCAGGCCCGAAAGCAGCGCGCCAAAGAACGCGAGCAGGCGAGAAAAGACCGCGAGAAAAAGAAGAAAGAGGAGGCCAAAGCGCGCAAGGAGGCTGCAAA
Organism: Sodaliphilus sp.; assembly: GCA_045112115.1. Lineage (GTDB taxonomy): Bacteria > Bacteroidota > Bacteroidia > Bacteroidales > Muribaculaceae > Sodaliphilus. The sequence goes on from JBGUHM010000046.1 coordinate 23,078, forward strand.
GCAGAAGAAGAAAGAACGCGAGCAGGCCCGAAAGGAGCGTGAGCGAGAGCGAAAGGAGCGGCAAAAGGAGAACAAAAAGAAATAGCCTCTCCCAGAGCGACTAAGGACAACATAAAAACCATAACATAAACTTTTTCATGAAGAAAATAACACTGATCATGGCAATAGCGATTGCTGTTTCGGGTTTGGCTCAGGCTCAGACCAAACTCAAATATCCGGCCGCCAGAAAAGACGGCACTGTCGACAACTATTTCGGCACAGCAGTGCCCGACCCTTACCGCTGGCTCGAGGACGACAACAGCGAGGAGACAAAGCAATGGGTAAAGGCCGAGAACGAGGTCACACAGGCCTACCTGAAGAAGATTCCGTTCCGCGACGACGTGCGCAAGCGGCTCACACAGCTGGCCAACTACGAGAAAGCCGGAACGCCGTTCGTCATCAAGGGAAAGATGTACTATTTCTTCAACGACGGCTTGCAGAACCAGAGCGTTCTGTACCAGTGCGACAGCACAGCCACTAAAATCGACCGCGCCAAGTCGAGGCTGATTCTCGACCCGAACACACTCTCGAACGACGGCACCGTGGCTCTGCAGCAACTCAACTTCTCGGACGACGGACGCTACCTGGCCTATGTAATCACTCGCAACGGCAGCGACTGGAACGAAATCTATGTGCTCGACCTCACCTCAGGCAAGCAACTCGACGACCATATCGTTTGGGCAAAGTTCACCGACGCCCAGTGGCTCGGCGACGGCTTCTTCTACAGCGCCTACGACGCGCCCGAGGACGCCAAGACGAGCAAGAACGAGTTCCACAAGGTGTATTACCACAAACTCGGCACACCGCAGAGCGACGACTATATCGAATACCGGTCGCAGACCGAGCCGCTGCTGTTCTATCAGGCCACGGTGAGCGACGACCAGCGATTCGTGTTCATGTTTGAGAGCGCAGGCGACGGCAACCGACTCTATGTCAAGGACCTGAAGGACCGCAACCCGCATTATGTGTGTCTGGCCGACGACATGAAATACACCAACAGCCCCATCGGCGTCGACGGAGGCAAGATTTACGTCATGACCAACACCAACGCGCCAAAGTGGAAAGTGGTGGCCTACGACGTGAACAACCTGCGGGCGGCACCCGTCGATTTCATTCCCGAGAAGGAATGGGTGCTCAGCGCAGCCCAGATGGCCGACCATAAGTTTATCGTCACCTACGACAAGGACGCTTCCAACCACGCTTTCGTCATCGACGCCAACGGACGTCAGCTACACGAAATCGCGCTGCCCACACTGGGGTCGGTGGGTTTCTCGTCGAAGAAGAAAAGCCAGCAGGTGTTCTACACCTTCACCAGCTACACCTTCCCCTCGACCATCTACCGCTACGACATCAACACCAACAAGTCGGTGCCGTTCTTCCAGCCTAAAATCGCGCTCAACCCCTCCGACTACGTCACCGAGCAGGTGTTCTATCCGAGCAAGGACGGCACGAAGATTCCCATGTTCCTGATTTACAAGAAAGGCCTCAAGCGCGACGGCAACCGGCCCGTATTCCTCTATGGCTACGGCGGCTTCAACGTGAGCATGAACCCGGGATTCAGCTATTCACGCACTCCGTTCACCATGCTCGACCAGGGCGGCATCTGCGCTTACACCAACCTGCGCGGCGGCGGTGAGTACGGCGAGGATTGGCACGAGGCAGGAACCAAGATGAAAAAGCAGAACGTGTTCGACGACTTCATCGCGGCTGCCGAGTACCTCATCAAAGAGGGATACACCAAGGCCGGAAAAATCGCTTGCAACGGAGGGTCAAACGGCGGTCTGCTCGTAGGCGCCGTGGTCAACCAGCGCCCCGACCTCTTCGGCGCGGCAGTGCCGCAGGTGGGCGTGATGGACATGCTACGCTACCATGAGTTCACCATTGGCTGGAACTGGGCTCCCGACTACGGACGCAGCGACGACAGCAAAGAGATGTTTGAGTACCTCAAGGGTTACTCGCCACTGCACACTATCCGCAACGACGGCACCAAGTATCCGCCCATCATGGTCACGACCAGCGACCACGACGACCGCGTGGTGCCGGCTCACTCGTTCAAATACGCCGCACAGCTGCAGGCTTCCAACACCGGCAACGCGCCGAAGATTATCCGCATCGATGTCAACGCCGGACACGGACACGGCAAGCCCATCAGCAAAATCATCGACGAGTACACCGACATCCAGTCGTTCATCATGTACAACCTCGGAGTGAGCTACAAGTTCAAGAAATAACGCCGCGCTGGCTGAAAAGTGGCTGAAAAAAACGGCCGACAAATATAGTGGGGCACTCGGGAACGGGTGTCCCATCTTTTATTACACCTCGCCGTCCTCCGATTCATCGATAAAAAAGCTTTGAACGTCTAATTTATTTTGCCACGATAGTAGCATTTGGTACTTTTGTGCCGTAATTACACCCCCAAATCACTATTTTTATATGCGATTTCTAAAAAATATAATTGTCACCGCGATACTCGCCGTCTGGGCAGCCGCGGGACTCAACACAAATGCCGCCACCATCAACGGCATCCTGCTCGACAGTAGCGACTCCACCGGGATGATTCAAGCCACGGTGAAGCTGCTGCGCGCCAATAAGGACAGCACCTACGTCAAAGGTACTGCCACCGATTTCAACGGTGTGTTCAACATCAGCGGCGTGGGACAGGGACACTATGTGCTGAAGTTCAGCTATGTGGGATACCACGACCTGAGCGTGAAGGTGAGCGTGGGCGCCGACGGACGCGACGTGAACCTGGGCGCACTCACCATGCAGTCCGACGCTGTGATGCTCAAAGAGGCAGTGGTGGTAGGTGTGAAGACACCCATCACGGTGAAAGAGGACACCATCGAGTATAACGCCGACACCTACGCCACGCAGCCCAACGCCGTGGTCGAGGACCTGCTCAAGCGCCTGCCGGGCGTCGAGGTGGGCAGCGACGGCAAAATCACCGCCAACGGCAAGAGTGTGACCAAAATCCTGGTCGACGGTAAGGAATTCTTCAGCGACGACCCGACCGTAGCCTCGCGAAACATTCCCGCCGAGATGGTGAACAAATTGCAGGTGATCGACCGCAAGAGCGACCTCGCGCGGTTGACCGGCGTCGACGACGGTGAGGACGAGACGGTAATCAATCTTACCGTGAAGAAAGGAATGAACAACGGATGGTTCGGGTCGGTGAACGCAGGATACGGCACCGACAACCGATGGGCCGCCAACCTCATCGCCAACCTCTTCCGCGAAGGCAACCAGTTCACAATCACTGCCGGCGGTAACAACACCAACGCCCTCGGATTTACCGACGGCGGCGCACAGCGTTTCCAGCGCTTTGGCGGCAACAGTGGCATCACCACCTCGCAGAACGTGGGTGTGAACTTCAACGTGGGCTCGAAAGAGGATGAGCACTTCCGCGTGGGTGGCGACGTGATGTATTCCCACACCGACCGAAAGACCATCAGCTCCAGCGCGCGACAGAACATCTTCCCCGACAGTGTGAGCTACCGCGACGCTGCCAGCTATGCCCGCGACAAGAGCCACAACCTGCGCGGCGACTTCCGCCTGAAATGGGAAATCGACTCGACGAACACTATCGACTTCCGCCCCAACTTCTCGTTCAACTTCAGCAACAGCTTCAAGAACGACTCCTCGCTCACTCGCGCCGGCGACCCCGCCAAGACGCGCGTCAACCTCAGCCGCAGCGACTACGACAACGACGGAAAGAGCTACGAGTTCGGCGGACGATTGATTTTCAACCACAATTTCAAGTATCACAAGGGCCGGAGCTACAGCATAATGCTCAATTACCGATACAGCAACATCAAGGAGGACGGAACCACATTCACACACAACCGTTACTACCTGCTCGACGACCAGGACGAGTTGATCGACCAAGTGTACAACAACCACCGCAAAACCAACACCATCGGCTCGCGACTGACCTGGACCGAGCCGCTGGGAAACGTGGCTCGCGGCAACTTCCTCACGTTCTCCTACCGATTCAATTACCGCACCAGCAACGCCGACAAGATGGTCTACGACATCGAGCGCAACAACGACATCTCACCCATAGGAATGTATCTCGACCCGACAGTGAGAGAATATGTTAAGAGCACCTACGGTGACCTTGCGCTACAGGATGGACAGGTGTTTGAACAACTGATCGACGCCGACTTCGGCACTGAAATCAGCCGCGAGTTCAACGAGCGCCTGAGCAACAGCTTCCGCAACAAGTTCTTCGACCAGCAGTTCCAAATAGGCTACCGCAAGGTGACCAAGAAACTCAACATCAACGTGGGATTCGGCGTCAACAGCGCCATGTCGTCGAGCACCGACCTCATCAACCACGATCGCGACATTCCCACGCGATGGGCATGGACCGTAGCGCCATTCGCACGCATGCGTTACAAGATGACCAAGACGCGTAACCTCGCGTTCGACTATTTCATGCGCTCCAACCAACCGTCGCTCACTCAGCTGCAACCCGTGGCCGACGAGTCCAACCCGCTGAACATCGTCATCGGTAACCCGGAGTTGAAGCCCACGTTCAGCCACCGCATCAACCTGCGGTTCAACGACTTCAACCAGGACGCTCAACGCTCAATCATGGCCATGGTCGGCGTGAACTTCGAGCAGAACAGCATCATTTCCACCATCTTCAACGATGACCTCACCGGTGGACAGACAACCACCTACACCAACATCAACGGTGTGTGGAACGCGATGGCGATGAACATGCTGTCGTTCCCGTTCAGCAGCAGCAAAGCCTGGTACTTCACCAACCAGTTCTTCGCACGATACGCCGTCACCAAGGGATTCAACGACAATCAGTACAACCGCAACGGCTCGTTCAACCTCAACATCTCGCCGGGTATAGCTTTCCGCAACGGAGTGTTCGACATCGAGCTGCGCCCGCGTTACAACTTCCAGACCACTCACAACACGGTGCAAGTCAACAACAACCGCAACGTCCACACCTACGGCGGCGAGTTCAACGCCACCTACAGTTCTCCCTTCGGACTCGTGGTGAGCACCGACCTCAACTACAGCAACTCCACAGGTTACAGCAGCGGTTACAACACCAGCCAGTGGATTTGGAACGGCTCGCTTTCCTACCAGTTCCTCAAGGCTCGTAACGCAAGCGTGATGCTCAGCGTATACGATATCCTCGGACAAAAGAAGAGCATCAACCGCACCGTAACTCCAAGCTATATACAGGATGCCATCACCAACTCACTGGGACGATACGGCATGATTACATTCACCTACCGCTTCTCTACTTTCGAGAAAGGACAGGAACCCGCAAACAAAAACGAGGAATTCGGTCCCGGACGCCGATTCGGCCCACCGGGAGGAGGTGGCGGTGGCGGTGGCCGTCCCGGAGGACCTCCACGCGGCGGATGGTAATACCCATACGATTATTTTTCTCACATTCTACTTCAATAAGTTACGCGAGTTGAACTCTTCGGATACAACTCGCGTACTTTTGTCCTATACATAACTTAGAAAATTATCTTTATTGATTGTCTCAAAGGTGGCAGAGGGATAGTGCTTGGCAAATGCCAGTGGGATTTTCGCCGTTTTAATCCCAGACTTCATCTCAAAAGCCTCAATCGTTTGATTATCCTCTTCTATCAAATCTATTTCCTGATTGTCGTATGTTCGCCAAAAATACATATTGGTACGTAAACGGTCATTCCTTATTCGCTTGAGCCTCTCGCTCATTATGAAGTTCTCCCACAATGCTCCGCGTTCTTGGTCGGAACGCTCAGAATATGGCTTGAAATCGTTTAGCAGCGCATTGCGAACACCCGTGTCGTAAAAATACCATTTCGACGACTTGACAACCTCTTTGCGCAAGTTTCTTGAAAAGCCGCCCAACGAGAACAAAACAAACGATTTTTGAAGCAAATCGAGATAACGAACCACGCTGTTACGGCTCAACGACAATTGTTTGGCTATTTCATCAAGCGACACTTCTCCACCAGTCTGAAAAGCAATCAATTTAAGTAAACTATGCATTTTAGAGGCATTTTTCACACCGTCAATGGCAAGGATATCTCTAAGAAGATATGCGTTAACAAGCTCCTCAAGATATTCCTGTTTCTCGCGCAAATCAGCCATAGACAACAACTCAGGGTATAATCCATAAATAAGGTAATGGTCTATTGTGGCTTTCAACTCAAAGCCCGAATACACCGAGGTCAACTCCCTTATGGACAATGGCGAGAGTAAGAATTGTGTACTGCGTCCCACCAAGGGCTCGCCGGCACGATTCTGCAGGTCGAAAGACGAAGAGCCCGTGGCAACCACTGCTACACCCGGCACTTCGTCGACAACAAGTTTAAGTTTAAGCCCTATGTCGGGAATATGCTGGGCCTCGTCGATAGCAAGAAGGTCTACTCCACTGAAAAGTTGACGGTAATTAGTGATGGTGCGCTCCTCAAGCATCCTCAACGTGTCAAGACTTTCGCCATTGAGCAACAGCGTGCGCCCTGGGTATTTATCAAGTATTTGCTTCAGCAACACCGTTTTCCCAACTCTTCGAGCACCGAAAATCAACGCTACTTTCGACGGACGAATGCGTCGCTCAATCTCATCTTGCAGTATTCGCTTTATCTTATCCATTTCTCTATAGTTTTTTCGGGGGCAAAGGTAGACATATTTTCTTAACCAAACAAGAAAAAATGAAAATTCGTTCAACGTGACTGACTGAATTTACGTAAATTCGTTCAACGCGACTGACTGAATTTTCATTTTTTCAACTATTTCGGCCCAGGACGGCACTTCGGCCCCAAGGAGTGCGAGGAATTCTCATAATCCCACGATAAAAAACTCCACAGAGGCATAACTTGCGAAGAATCGGCCATTTGACCCAGCAGCCAGGCGGGTTACTTGAGGAGGGCGGCGTTGCGGCGAAGGTTCTCAAGACCGGCCCGCCGAACGGCGGAGCCGGCGAAGAGACGGTCGAAGTCGTGCTGCGTCATATCGAGAATCTGCTGCGTGGTGAGGCCCATCACGGCCTCGGCCGGCTGGAACTCAGGGACCGAGGTGGGGCGCACGTCGCGGTTGTGGGGGCACACCTGCTGACAGCAGTCACACCCCACCAGGCGGTTGCCAAGTGCGGCGGCTGTAGTCTCGGGCAGCGGCCCGCGCTGTTCGATGGTAAGGCACGACAGACAGCGGCTCGCATCCACAGCGCCGTCACCGCTCAGGGCGTGCGCCGGGCAGGCGGCGATACAGGCGCGGCAGCCCTCGCACTGTCCGCGGCAAGGCTCGTCAGGCTCGAGGTCGAGCGTGGTGACAATAGCTCCGAGCACGAAATATGACCCGCGCCCGGGAATGATAAGCTGGTTGTTAAGCCCTATGAAACCCAAACCGGCCTGAACGGCCCAGTAGCGCTCGCGCAGCGGCGCCGAATCGACAAAGGCCCGCGACCGATGGCCAGTGGCCTCGCCAATCATCGTGACGATTTTCTTCAGCCTACGTTTCACCACCTTGTGGTAGTCCTTTCCGTAGGCATAGTAAGCCACCTGCGGCGCCGTGGTGGGCTGCAACCGCTCCGGGTAATAGTTCATCGCCAGCATGATGATGGAACGCGCGCCTTCGACAAGAAGGCGTGGGTCGTCGCGCACCTCGCGGTTGCCCGCCGCCCATTCCATGCAACCGTGATGACCCAGAGCGAGCCAACGGTCATAACGCGCCACGGCCTCGTCGCTCACGGCGGTGGCACGTGCCACACCGCAGGCGTCGAAACCCAGCAATTGCGCGGTACGCTTGATATCGGCACTCGCAACAGGTGTCATAGGACAACGGTCATCGGCCCATCGACAGCAACTGGCGAGCGTGAGGCGTGAAGAAGCCGAAAAGCGAGTCGAAACTGATGCCAACCTCGATTTCGCCAGTGGCCCAGGGTGCTATGTCGTAGGGATTGTAGTGGAACACCACCTCGTCGCCCGTGAGGTAAATCTCGCGCGTAACGAAGAGGTTGTCGATGAAAATCTGCGTCTTGTCGCGGAGGTTCTCCAGACTCGAGGCGTAGTACTTGTCGAGCAGCTTCTGGGTGATGATTTCGAGGAGCTGCTCCTCGTGTCCAGGCTTGAAGATGTCGTTGTAGAGCATCATCCGGTTGTCGAACACATCATAGTTGATGAAGGAGGTGAAATAGTTGGGATGAGAACCCTCGCCGTCCTCCAGATAATGACACTTGTACACCAGATAACGCTCGCAGAAACCGATGGTCGACACATGGACCGAGCGCAGACGGTCGATGTCGAGATGCCGGGAGGTATCGCTCTCGAGGTCGACGCGCGTCATCTCATAGTCGCCGTAACCCGGCTCGCGCGACAGGTATTGGCTGATGGCCACGTCGGGGTCGGTGCCTGAATACTCGAAGGCACGGTTGAGGATGGTATCCTGCAACGCGCTCACGTCGTTGTCGCCGAACTTGGCGGGCCATTGCAGCGCCACGTCGACCATGGCGCCTTTCTTCTCGCCGTCGTCGTTCACATACTCGTAGAGGCTGCTCGCCGTCTTGTAGACGTGCGACACCTCGAAATCGTTGATTTGGGCTTGAACAGCAATTGCCGGCAACAACGTGCCGACAATTGCCATTGTGAGTCTATTAAGTTTCATATGTCAATTTGTTCGGTTACTGGGCCTCGCGCACCAGGAAGATTTCCGTAGGATAGTGGTCGGAATAGCCGTTGAGGAACACTCCCGCCGAGAACGTGCGGTGAGGCGAGCCTCCACGGTCGCCTTCCTTCGTCGTCAGGAAATCGCGGTTGAGCACCTCGGCGCGCAGGAACGTGAGCGTATTCTTTGCTACGCCCTCGCCACGGTTCTTCAGGAAGTAACCGTTCATGATAATCTGGTCGAAGAGGTTCCACTGGCCTTGGTACGACAGTGTGCCGATACCGCGGTCGAGAATAGCCCACCACGGGTTGTAGAGGTCGTTGTTCGACTTGACATCTTTCTCGTTGCGAAGGGCGCCCAACGCCTCGCGGCAGCTCTTGCTCTGCGGGTCGTCGTTAAGGTCACCCATGAAGAATATGCCCTGGTTGGGGTCGTCGCGCAGAAGCGAGTCGATGGTGGCGCGGGCCATCGCACCGGCGGCCTCGCGCTTATAGCTCGACGCCTCCTCGCCACCGAGCCTCGAAGGCCAGTGGTTCACAATCACACTCACTTTCTCGCCGGCGAGCAAACCGGTCACGCACATCTGGTCACGTGTCTTGAAATTTTCCTCTCCGGGGATTTTCAGTGTCTGGTTGGTCACGTTGAGCACACGGAAATAGCGCGGATTATAGAGCACACACACGTCGACACCACGGCGGTCGGGGCTATCGTGATACGGCGCAATCTGCAGGTGCCAATCCTTGATCTCGGGCTGCTTAACCAAGTCCTGGAGCACGGTGACGTTCTCAATCTCGCACACACCGATGATGGCAGGGCCATAGGGGGTGCGAGGCGTGGCCATCTGGCTGATGGCATATGCCATGTTATGCACTTTCGACCAGTATTTTTCGCCGTTCCACTGACGGGCTCCGTTGGGCGAGAACTCCAAGTCGTAGTTACCGTTATTGTTGATGGTGTCGAACAAGTTCTCCAAGTTATAGAACATCACACCATAGACGTTGTACTTTTTGTCGTTCTGCTGAGCTACAGCGGAAAAAACAAACAGGCCAAGCAGGAATGCTGCAAAGATTAATTTTCTCATTATCAGTTTATTATCGGTTGTTTTGTTTATGTGAATTCTTCAATAAGTTTCCAAAAATAGGCATTTTTTTTCTAACTGCCAAATTTTTTGCCCAAAAACTTAAAAAAACTCAAAAATGTTTATTACTTTTGTGGCGTGAAAAGACCCTGACGGCGATAACGCCGGTAAGGGGTTGTTATGCTTAATGAAAATGAGAAAGTTATTATTAATATTGGTGGCAGCATGCATGCTACTGCCATTGTCGGCACAAGAGGCCGACGAGCAGGCTGTTGGCGCGGCCGCATCAACTTCCGCAGCGACCTCGACCTCGGCCTCGGCCGAAGTCAGCGCGGCAGCACCTATTGAGATTGGTTCGGAACCTGAAACAGTACAGGAGGCACCCATAGTTCTTGACGACGACGCGAAAACGAAATCGAGCGGCAACGGATGGCTGTTGTCGCTATCGCTCGCGCTTTCGGTGCTCGGACTGGCATTAGGCGCTCTGGCGTTCCACCAGGCAAGGCGCAATCGCCGCGACCTCGACCGCCTGCTGAGCGAAGGCATCATGATGACCGTAGAGCAAGAAACGAAAAAACCAGTCGTGCAACAGCCCGCCACCACTCCTGTGGCGAAAACGCAGGCAACATATAATAAACCGCGCGAAACGCGACAGACCCGTGAGCCGCGTCGCGAGCCGGAACGACGGCAACCGGCACAGCCGCAGACGTTCTTCCTCTCGCGTCCCGACGACAGCGACTGCTTCCAGCGTGTGACCACTGAGTTTGAACCCGGCAATTCCATCTTCCGCCTCGACACCACCGACGGTATGAACGGAACGTTCACCGTAATCGACAATCCCGACGTTCACCGCTTCGCACTGATGATGCCCACACAAAACCTCACTCGCGCTTGCTCGGGCAATGCCATACAGGTGAGCGACGGCAAGCGGCGCATCGTCACCGACCGTGCCGGAAAAGCATCGCTCGAGAACGGGGTGTGGCACATAACCGTCAAAGCAATAATTCATTACGAGTAAGCGATGATTGAGGCTCTATGTCGTAATTGCGGGCGACGGGTAAAAGTCACCGAACAGGAGGCCCAACGGCTCGACGGTATTCTCGTGTGCCCACAGTGCCTCAGCACAGTAGAGGTCGACGTGCCCCGACGAAATGCCAAGCACTGGTGCCACAACTGCGGAGGTGAGGTGGAAGCCGGTGCCGACTTCTGCCGACACTGCGGAGAGCCCATCACGGCCAAAGGACGCAAGAAAAAAGCCGCGACCATACCACCGCCGCCACCCGTGGCGAAAGCCAAGCCAAAGCCAACCCCTACCCCGCCGCCATATCGCCCCAAGGCACAACCAAAACAACAAAAACAGGCAACAACTCAAGCGAAAACCATGCCAGCCGACAAACCACGACAACGCCCAGCCCGCAAGAGCTCTCCGATTGACGAGCCAGCAAAGCCCCTCACCGGAAAGGGGTGCATGCTTATCTCAATTGCCATAGTAGTGGCATTTTTCGCCATCTATTTCCTTATCGGGAACTTATTAAACTGACATGGAATTCCACTGTCCTAAATGCGGCCGTAAGATTGAGATGAGCGAACACGCGCTCTATCTCGCTGGATATCAGGTGGTGTGCTCGGAGTGCGCATCAACTCTCACCATTACAGGAGGCGTGGCCTATATCGTCAACGACAAGGTCACCGAGAGCGAACTGCTTCACGGCGGCCAGCCGTATGTCGACGAACGAACGGCTCTCGAGCGCGACCCGGAAGTGGCGCCACTGCTCGACGAGGCAATACGGTATCTGTCGACATGCAACGCCATCTCGGTGGTGATGCTACAGCGATATTTCGACATTCCCGCCGAAAGGGCCATAAAACTGATGAACGCGCTCGAACTCAAGGGCGTTGTGGGGCCGTACAACAACGGCGCCCCACGAAAAATCCTTATCCCGCACAACGAAGGGCTCCCGATTGCCACTCAGCGGAGGCGAGGCGACGCCATCGACCAGGCGCTGCGGCAGATGGAAGAGGCGCAGGCCAACGGCGACGAACAGCGACGCCCGCGGGTATACTCCTGCGGATGTTCAACACTCGGACTGATTCTTTTCGGACTTCTGCTTCTCTATTATCTCCTGCATATGTGCCACTGAGCATAATCACGGTTGCAGCACGGCGGGCAGTGTGATCTGGTCGGCGGGCAGCGCTATTCGGTAGGGTTTGCCGCGCTCGCCGTCTATATAATAGTTGGAGGCAATGTCGTTGTTGTAAATCACACTGTCGAAGGCTTTCCTCACTCGGGATATAACCTGCTGCATACGCCCGGATGTGGGGTCGCACAGACTTTCCACCACCTTGCGGGCCTTGTCGTCGTCGCGCCCAGGCTTGATCAGGTCGTAAATCATCTGCATCTCGTCGGCATAGTCCGACATTTTTTTAAGCACAATGCCTTCGGGATGTCGTAGCATAAGGAAGTACACGGTTTTGGCCTGAGGATAGAGGTCCACCACTTTCTCGTTGTAATTAGGCAGTACGATGTCGAGGTTGCTGTTGACATGTAACGGACTCACCTCGCTCGGATTCACGATAATCTTGCCTGAAATCTTGGTGAGCAGCGCTTTCGGGTCGGCATGATAGCGAGTCACATAGTCGAGTATCATGGCTTCAATCTCGTTGAGCGCCTGCCGGCGTTGTGCGTCGTAATCGGGTATCTCCTCCTCGATTTCAACATCTTGCATTTCAACACAAGACGGCAGTGATGACATTGCGTCGTCCCGGTAATCGTAATTTATCTCATGAACATCGCCTCTCGAGTCTCTCAAGTCTCTCAACCTGCCAAACCAACCAGTGCCGCGCTTTTCGGCAGGTTTTTCCTTCTTTACCTCTGCTGAACGGCTGCGACGACTTCTACGGGTTGAAGCGCATTCTTCTGCCGGAGCGCTAACCGACATACTGAATTCCACGTCTTGTCTTCGCTCAGTAGGCATCGGGGTGAGAACCAGGTCACCCTTTTCCGGGCGCCAAATATCCAGGGCGGCAAGTTCTACACGCTCTATTTCTATGTGAAGACTTTCGGCGGTCGGTATTGTCACGCTGACAATGGCATCGGTGCCGAAGTTCGACAGGTTGAGCATTCTCGCCCTGACAACTATTTGCTTGACCGCTGCTGGCACATAATTCACATAAACACCGGGATAGCGCCCTCGCATATGCATATCAGGCACTTGCCCAACCACTTCTATCTCACCGAATCGCGGCAACGCGAGCAACGGTAACAGCTGACGGTCGGCAGGCAACCAATCGACAGCCTTAGGCAACTGCTCGTCAATAGCGAGCCAACGGGCCTCCAGATGCTCGTGCAACACGGGAACCTGACCCCGGATGTCGCACCAGAAGCACTCCATCTCCAGATGAAAATCGCCGTAATCGTGCTCCACAACCGCTATCGACTCCCCGATAGCGATATCCATGCTCAGTTCCTCGACAATCTCGCGATGAAGGGCCTGTTGCGGAGTCTCGCCACGCTCAATCTTCCCCCCGGGAAACTCCCATCCGCCAACCTGCGCACCTTGTCCACGGCGCGTGGCCAGTATTCGCCCCTCGTTGTTGCGTATTACCGCAGCAACCACTTTCACCGTCTTCTTCATTACTTGATATTCAAGGTTTTGCGGTAGTCAGCGGGGTTGGTGAGCACGGCTATCGAGCGCTCGATGGCCTCGTCATGCCGCAAGGCGTAGACGGTTTGGCCTTTCTGGTAGTAATAATGTTTGATGATTTCCTGGGCAAGGATTTTGTCGATTTCGCTGCGGTGAAGGTCGAGGTCGTGACCGAGGTCGTGCTTGAGAAGGCCAGCCAGCACGTCGAACTGCGCTTTCGTCGAGTCGTTCATATACCCTTCTACCTCGGCTGTCTTGCGCAACGTCTCCAAGCCTTTCTCGCACACCTTGTCATATTCGAAGCGGTCGGGGTCGATAAACGACTTGAACTCGTTGAAAATCTTGTCGGTGACCTCAAACTGGTCGGCTGGCAACAACGTCGGATGCTCGGCGGCGTATTTCGTCGAATAGTTGAACGCCCAGTTGTCGCGAACGATGTTGTACACCAGGCGGCTCACCTCGGGATACTCGATTTTGATGTCGGGAGTGATGCCGCCGCCGTCGCGCACCTCGCGGCCATGGGCCGTGTGGAACACGTTGGTAAGCGAGTCGGGGATGGTCTTCGCCTTGCCGTCTTCGCTGCGGTTGCTGTAGTCCACCTCCTGTATCAAGCGACCGCTCGGGATATAGTATTTGGCCACGGTGAGCTTGAGGATACCGTCGTAGGGCATCGGGCGGGTAACCTGAACCAGGCCCTTGCCGAACGAGCGGGTGCCCACAATCACGGCACGGTCGAGGTCCTGCAACGCTCCGGCAACAATCTCGCTGGCACTGGCCGAACTGCCGTCGATGAGCACCACCAGTGGCAGCTTCGCGTCGAGCGGAGCCGAGGTGGTGCGATAGGTCTTCTCGCTCGACTTGTCGCGGCCGCGGGTCTGTAGCACTTGCGTGCCTTTGGGCAGGAACAGTCCCAATGTCTGAATCGCACCGTCGACCAAGCCGCCGGTATTGCCGCGAAGGTCGAGCATAAGCGATTTGATGTTGTGCTTGTTCTTGAGGTCGAGCAATGCCTCGCGAACTTCTTTGCCGCTGTGCTCGTTGAAGGTCTCGAGTTTGATGTAACCCACGCCGGGAGCGGCCAAACCGCTGTAGGACACAGCGTCAACCTTGATTTTCTCGCGCATGATATCGAAACTCAGGATGCTGTCGGGACCAACATACTGGCGCGCGACCGTCAACTTGAGGGTGCTGCCGGGCTGGCCCTTGAGGTGCGTGCTCACATAGTCGCTCTTCTTTCCTTCCATGCTCTCGCCGTCGATGCTAACTATACGGTCGCCGGGCTTGATTCCGGCACGGGCTGCCGGCGAGCCTTCATATGGCTCACTGAAGTATATCCAGTCGCCAACCTCCATGATGTACGAGCCTACGCCGCCATACTCGCCGGTGGCGAACACCTTGAAATCGTCGGTCTCGCGCGCCGGTATGTATTCGGTATACGGGTCGAGCTCGCTGAGCATGCTGTTCAAAGCCGTCTCGATGGCGTGCTCGGTCTTTACACTGTCAACATAGAACGTGTTCAGTTCCTTGAACGCCATGTTGAAGATGTCCATGTTGCGAGACACACTTGTGTCGCTCTCGGCGAACATCGACATTGCCGACAACGCTGCTGCGGCAATTATTATATATGTGAGTTTTTTCATGACTGTTTTTTGACTTTTTTACTCATTTATGGCTGCGAAAATACAATATTCCTGCGACATAGAGGCCAGGAATCACTAAAAAAAGCCTTTTTTTAAAATATTTTTTCAAAAAATGTTTGTCAATTCAAAAATTCGACGTACCTTTGCAACCGCTAATAACGAAAATGGTCTCGTAGCGCAATTGGTTAGAGCGCCGCCCTGTCACGGCGGAGGTCGCGAGTTCGAATCTCGTCGAGACCGCAAAAATGCTTCAATAGCTCAGTTGGTTAGAGCACCTGACTGTTAATCAGGGGGTCGTTGGTTCAAGTCCATCTTGAAGCGCTAAAATACTTAAACATTGCTTCAATAGCTCAGTTGGTTAGAGCACCTGACTGTTAATCAGGGGGTCGTTGGTTCAAGTCCATCTTGAAGCGCACGCAGGAAGCGGCCATTACGGTCGCTTCCTCGTTTTTCGCCACCCTCTCGGCCCCACAAAACGCCCCATTTGCAAACGGGCAGACATAAATCAACGGCTATTCTTTATTTGTAGGACAGTATGCGAAGGGCTGTGATGCCGGAGACGCGACCTGCCACATAGACCGTCTCGTGGCGCGACCTGCGAACAATATCAGTCGCCACCATAGGTTGACCCACACACATTACTTGCACACGAAGCGTGTCACCCTCGGCAAGTTTGGAGTTTATGCTCAGCAACACTTCAAAACGGCCAAAGCCATGACTTTTTAAGCGGCACATTCGCGACGGAGGCCATTCGACTTCCACAACCGTGCCTGCCGCCAACTGATCACAACGCAAAACTTCACCGTTCAGGAATTGGGACTGTGCCTCTACATCGTCGGCATGAGCGAGGAAATCATGCCACCCGCGAAAGCCTACAAAACGGCTAAGGATATCCAATGTTGAGATAGAAGGCTCATGATGGGATTCCATCATGCCCAACAGACGGCGCAACGTGGACACGCTCAGGCTCCCACCTGTGCTGTACTTGATTTCTTGTGCAAGATGGTTAAGGTTGGCCACTGTCGACAATGGGAACGCCGACCGCCGGTTCACAAGCGACATCAATTTGTCGATATTTTCTTTGTAATATGCCATATAGTTGCGCAAAAATAGTAAAACTTCCGTACCCATCGACAACCATTTACAAACTTTAACCGTTAAGAACACAGATGAGCATTTGGTGGTGTCGATAATTTTGTTTAGTTTTGCGGCATGAAACACCTTTTGACGACAATAGCGCTGGCTGCGTGCTGCGTGCTGGCACTGAGGGCACAAACGCACGAAAGTGAAAAATATCGACCCTTTGGCATTAAAGACATCCTGATGCTTGACGGCGATATGGAATATTCCTTGCAGGGGACCCTCATTAACGTGCCTGTGCCACATAACCACAACAACGACTTTCTGTCGATAACGGGCGCGGAAATGCCCCTAATACCTCAAACAGAGTTGAAGATGATTTACTACCCAACACTTTATATACGGAACACTCTTCTCGACAAGGTGACACCCATCGACCTTGA
>JBGUHM010000047.1:0-47162 GCA_045112115.1 Sodaliphilus sp.
AGCGTCGGGCAGTCGCATCAGCGTTGCATACCAGTCATCGGGTACTGGAATGCCAAGTTCGGCCGCGAGCGATTCCAACTGTTGCTTGTATTCCTTGAGCAACGGTGTGTTGATGAACACCGGAGCGCTGCCTTCGGCAATTTCGCTGAAGACGTTCACTTCTACCTTACCCCGGCGCAGCAGCTGTGTCAGTTCGTTGCGGATATCCAGTTCAAGGGCATGGTATAGTTGTGGAAGCCTTACCGAAAGATCCATCTGCTTACTGTTGAGCGACCTCACTTCGGCAGTGATTTTTTTGTTGTTGATAATTACGGCGACTTTGCCGTATCCGGTCATTGAATATATCATATCAAAAGGTTGTTTTAGCGTTTAATTCCGCAAAATTACCAAAAAATGGCGACAAACCACCATGTTTTGAAGTTTTTTTGCTAATTTTGTGTCGTTTTAAGCTAAAAACCATGGCAAAGATATTGAATATAGAGACTTCGACGAGTGTTTGCTCGGTGGCGTTGACAATTGATGGTCAGGTGACTGAGCATTTCGAGAACTACGACGGTCAGACCCACGCCACGTTGTTGAGCGAGTATGTGAAGCGTGTGCTTGACTACGCTCATTCGCGAGAGATTGTCCTTGACGCGGTGTCGGTAAGCATAGGCCCGGGTTCGTATACGGGCCTTCGCATCGGTTTGAGCGAGGCCAAAGGCCTGGCTTTCGGCCTTAATGTGCCGCTGATTGGTGTGAACACCTTGAAGCTGCTTACTGTGTCGACTATGTTCAACCATTTTTTTGACGACGACAACCTGCTGTATGTCCCGATGATTGACGCCCGTCGCATGGAGGTGTATACGGCGGTTTATAATGCTGCGCTCGAGGCTGTTGTGGAGCCGCAGCCTATGATACTTGACGAGCACTCGTTTGCCGATTTGCTTGAGGCGGGAAACAAGCTGGTGCTGATGGGCAACGGCAGCGACAAAGCCGCGAAACTGCTTGCAGGTCCAGGCGTCACTCATATTGCTGATGTACACCCCGTAGCCCTTGACATGCTTGCCTTGAGCGAGAAGGCGTTCCGCGAGAAGGACTTCATCGATGTGGCGTACAGCACACCGCTGTACCTCAAGGAGTTTCAGGCGACCATTCCCCAGAAGCACAAGAAACTCCTCGGCACTTTATGACGAGTTTAGTTTAGTTAGGTCCCTTGTATTTCTTGATGTGCTTGAATCGGCACCACGATGTGTCGCGTCGCATAGCTTCGACGTTCGGCACGTAGAGCGTCACCTGGTCGTAATGGTACGGTTCGAAAATGGAGTCGATAACAGTGACCCATCCGCCGCAACCTATTCCCGGCGGAATTTCCAGATGTGGCATTGTGATGCTCTTGAGTCGTTTGCATCCCTTGAATGAGTGCGCTTGAACGCCAAATTTGGCCATATCAACCGTAATATGCTCTAACTCATCGTGATCGCGGAAGCAGCCGAATCCCACTTCAGCAACAACCCACGTTCTGCCATCGAAGCGTTTTTCGCGCTCCAATATAACACTTTTTGTCTTCGTGCCCTGATACTGCGCACTTACACGGTTGGAGTTTGCATTATCCCAATTGGTGTAAACAAAGCCTTCATTCCCCCCATCGCGGAAAACGAAGCGTCCCGAGGGACTCTCCAGTTTCTGCCTGCCGGCATACCCCAATCCCAGCAGGATAGCGGCAGATACCAGCGACACCCCGATGGCGAGTGCCGATGCACGAATCCATCGCCGGTTTCGCTGTTGCTTTTCTATGTCTTCGGAAATCTGGTCGATTGTCTGGTATCGCTCGTTGATGGGCAGCAGGCATTTCTTTACCACCTTAGTGTAGGGCCCTCCCAGATGCATCATGCCCAGCACCACGCCCAAGCTGTAGATGTCGTTTCTCGAGTCGGCGACCGTGGCGTTCATCTGTTCCGGTGCAATGAATTGTTCGGTTCCTGCCGGGTTCTTGAACACGGCGTAACTGTCGTTGTCGGCGAGCCCGAAGTCGATGATTTTCACGTTAGAGCCGTTATGCGTTACCATGATGTTATCGGGCTTGATGTCCCGATGTACCACGCCCTGACGATGCATGTAACCCACAGCGTCGATAAGTTCATGTGCCACGCGTCGTCGCAAGCTCGGGTTCGGGTCGCTTGCGAGCCATATGTCGAGCGTAACACCGTCGACCCACTCCATCAATATGAATGAGTCCATACCTACTTCGGGGTCGTCGCAGTTCCTCTCCATGCCGTATACCTGCGCGATGTTGGGGTGCGACATGCGCATCATCATCTCGAGTTCCTTGCGCAGGCGTTGGGTATGTGCCACATCGGCTGAGTATTCCTCTTTGAGTCCTTTGAGCACTTGCCACCGTCCGTAGCGCATGGCTCTTACCAGTCGGCAGTGTCCGTGCGACGGTATCTCGGTAACCTGCGTATAGTGAGCCTCTATTCCCTCGTAGTCGTCGGGAACGAAACCCGAAACCAGGCTGTTTTTAGTGTTGTCGCTCATTCGTCACTGTCGTTTTGGATAATCTCAAAGCGCACGCCGTCCTGCTTGCCACAGACGTATGCTGTGGGCGCCTTGCCGTATCGCCGCAGGTTGCTCAGCCACAACGGTTCACCGCTGACAATTAGGCTGCAGTTGAACCAGTCGCCAGCTTTAACTCCGGTGTTTTGAGACGAGAGTACTTCGAATTCGTTGTCGCCTCGATACACCACGTCGCACACACGTTGCGGGGCCCATGTCAGTCTCACGCGGGTGCCTTCGTCGATGTCGGTGCTAACGGTGATTTTGTCGTTTAGTACCTGTGCGCTCACGATGTGAGAGTTGCTTTCGCGGTTAGACACATAGTCGGCCCAGTCGCGATATCCCGTCAGTCGACAGAGTGTTGACAGAGTGCTGTTGGTGGGCGATGACAGATATTTCGAATACCCCCACAGACGTTTCAGCGTCGACTCGCTCACTCGCTCGTTGAGTTCGCTGTAAATTACCTCATGAAGGAAAGCGAAGTCTTTTGGCGAGATAAATCCGCGTTGCAGTTTGCTCTCTATATCAGCGAGCAGCAATTTGATGTATTTGTCGTCTTGAGCCATATTCAATTATTTTCGTGCAAAGTTAGTCATTTCCTCCATCATCCGCAAATGATAGCGCAAAATACTTTCTTTATTTGCAATTTGACTCGGTTTGACCCGCTCTTTAACACTATTGAATAGGTTCAAACCGATTCAAACTTTATTTTTACTTTGAATTGGCATGATTTGAATCGCTGTTTGATGAATTTTTTGTACTTTTGCAGCATAAATGCTCCACAATTATATATATGATGAATCAATTATTCAAATCGATACTGATTGCGGCTATAATCATGCTGTCTTCCCACAAGGCGTCGGCCTACGATTTCCGAGTTGACGGCGTGTGCTACAATATCATTGACGCTAACACCGTTGAGGTCACATCTTCCGGCACCAGTCCCAACTACAACGACGTGGAACACCTCGTCATACCAGCACAGGTCACTCACGACGGACGCACCTATCAGGTGGTCTCGATTGGATTTTACGGTCTCACTGGCGCTAGCGACTTGAAAGCCCTCACTATTTCTGAGGGGCTTATATCCATAGGGCAATGCGGGCTGAACGGTTTGTCGTCGATTACCGAACTCACTCTGCCGTCGTCGTTGCTGAGTGTTGGCGGATGGGCTTTCGAGAATCTCGACAACGTGCGTTATATCAACTGTCTTGCCAAAAAGGCCCCGATTATTGACGGATATTGGTTCCATAACAAGAACGCTATTCCGCAATGTCCGTTCTACGTTCCTGATGGCTCGCTTGCATCATACCTGGCAAACGACTACTGGAGCGCGTTCAATCTACAGGGGAATGACAGCGAGACCAACGACGATATTGACCTTGAAGCCGATGCCATCGTGGTGGGCAGCGGCAAGGACATGACCGAGGTCGAACCATTTTTCAACTGGTGGAAGAAGTCGTACGTCGGCAACGAGGTTATATATCTAAAGGAAGAGTTGGAAGGCTTGAACCCTGGCGACACAATAGTATCTCTCACTTATAAATGCTCGAAGGGCTCGGCAAGCGGAGGCAACTTCAACTTCCGTCTGAAGAACACTACGCAATCATCTTTCCCCCAGAATGTCGTCGGGTCGAACTCGTCGACCGACACCTCGCTTCTTGCCATTAGCTGTGATGACCAGATTCACGCCAATGTCACGCCGAACTTATACATTGCCGGCGACCGCGTCACTGTCGTTCTCACAGAACCGTTCATCTACGACGGAGAGAACATAATGATTGACGTGAGAAACACGGCGCCGGCAGCGTCGCAGGGATGGTGCTACTTTGAAGGTACAAAACACACTACGCGCAGGGATGTCGCATGGAGAAACGCCAACTCCGAGAACTGCGAGAAGGACGGCTTCCACGTGGACTACACCCCCTTCGGCATCGAGGACTACGGCGTGTATCCCTTCGACGGCGTGTGCATCATCCCGAACGTCACAATCTTGTTCAGGAAATACGTCGAGCAAAACAGTATCGTGATCGCAGTCGAGCAACCGCCAGCTGCCGCCCGCGAGGTCAGCGCAATCTACACAGTAGGCGGACAACGCGTCACCGACATCGCCGCACCCGGTGTCCACATTGTCCGCTACACCGACGGCACTACTGCCAAGATAAAGCGCTGAAGCGTCAAACGGCTGAAAGCTACCACCCATTATTGACCCAGCCGTGAGAGCACCAGCGACGATGGCCGGGGGCGCTGTCGTACCCACCAATCAAGGAGGCACCGAGGACGTGTCAAAATTCCAATTATCCATTTTTGACAGTCCTTATGTTTGTAGACTCAAACGCAAACATAGGAACTGTCAACAATAGTCGTCTATCTGTCTCATTCTTTATTTTGACACACTCTCATCATCACTATTTGTAATTTCTCGCAAATTATCCACAATCCGCCTCATTTTCCATAGGTTCAAACCGAGCCAAAACGATTCAAATCGAATCAAATTACATGGTTTTAAATTTGAATCGGTTTGAACCATTCACCTTAATTGCTGAATTTGTATATTTGTGCACCGGATTGGAAACATTCCGCAACATTTTGAAATAAAAAAGCGACATGTTGATACTTGTGATCTGAGACTGACAGACTACGACCTCAACAGAGCAGTCCTCGCTTTATGTGTTATATATTAACCGTCACCTCATGGACTGCTGGACGGTATTTAATAAATATGGAAAACCAAAGTACAAAGTACGGTAATGTACAGAAGTGTCCGCAATGTGGCGCTCCAGTGGAACCAATGGCTGTGAAGTGCAGCACATGTGGCTATGAATTTCGAAATGTTGAAGCACTTAAGTCTGCTCAACAATTGGCTGCAAAACTTGAAGAAATTGAAAACGCATATCGAGATAAGGGTATGGGTTTCATGGGAAGTGCTGATCTAAGAAAATTACAAGAAACTGCCACAGCAATTAAAGTCTTTGCGATACCAACAGCCAAAGAAGACCTGTTGGATTTTGCTATATCAATGCAAAGTAGATGGAATACAGAAGAAGTTGATTATTTGCGAAAAGCTTTTAAAGCTAAATATGACGAATGCATCAACAAAGCAAAGATTCTATTCCCGAACGATCCCATGTTCCAGGGCTTATTTGACCAACATAACAAAGACAATAAAAAGATATCGCCCAAGACCAAGATGTTGATAATTATTGGACTGGTGATGTTATTAATGCTTGCGATGATAATCGGTCTTGGATTTGCATTTAAATAATGAATTGTAGTCTCCTTTAAATTGAATCCAATATTAAATTATGGCATTATTTGGAAGAGGTAAAAGTGGCGGAATGATGAATGTCATCCGTTGCGACGAGGAACAATACCTTGTGTGGAAATGGCGCCCACTTGGGCAAGACGTTAACTCAACGTCGCGCGAGAACAGCATACGTTACGGCAGCAGTCTGCGAGTGAAGGACGGCGAGGTTGCTGTGTTTGTGTATAAACAGAAAGACGGCACGATGCAGGACTTTATTGAGGGCCCATACGATGACACTATAAAGACGGCCAACTTCCCAGTACTTTCAAGCATTGTGGGACTTGCTTTCGGTGGAGAGTCGCCGTTCCAGGCCGAGGTCTATTTCATAAACCTACAAGGGAACAATCAAATCAAGTTTGGAATTCCTTATTTTGATGTGACCGACCCTAACAATGATTACCTGCCGGTACCTGTAGCTGTTCGCGGGACAATGACTTTCGCTCTTGAGGATTATCGCAACTTCATAAAGCTAAACCGCTTGATAAATTTTGACTTAGAGGCGTTTAAGACACAAATTAGAGACACTATGATTCGCAAGATCAAAGGCATAATTACCAATGTGCCTCATGATTTGAATTTGCCTCTGGTAAGGATTGAAAGCAAGGTTGACGAGATATCCGACTTGGTTGAACAACGCCTTAACGGTCGCATGGACGAGTTCGGTGTTACAATGAAACACATCGACTTATCAGCAATCGAATTGGATAAAGAGAACTCCAATTACGCGGAACTCAAGGCACAAACAGCCAACATAATCTCCAACACACGCATTATGCAGAGTGAAATTAATTTGCGTAATATGGACGACATGCAACGTCTAAACACGCAAAACATGGAAGAAACTTTGCGAATTCAGCGTGAGGAAGCTCAGAGAGCGCAGAAACTTCAGACTGAAACAAACTTCCTGGGCGCACATGCGCTTAATCAGCAGACCGATGTGCTCAAGACCGGTGCACAAAGTCTTGGACAAATGGGCCAGATGAATCTCGGAGGCGGTTCCGGTATGAACCCAGGAGGAGCGATGGCTGGAATGATGATGGGAGGAGCGTTAGGACAGCAAATGGCTGGTATGATGCAGAATGTTGGCCAGCAAGTGCAGATGGGAATGCAACAGCCTCCTCAGATGCCGCAGTCACAGTACTTTGTTAACATCAACAATCAGCAGACGGGGCCGTTCTCCGTACAACAGCTTGCCCAGATGGCCCAAAGCGGTCAGGTGACGGCACAGAGCTACGTATGGAAGCAGGGAATGCCTCAATGGGATATTGCAGGCAATGTGCAGGAACTGCAGTCATTGTTTACCCCGGCAATGCCTCCAATGCCTCCAATGCCTCCAATGCCAGGCGGCGGTAACACACCTCCGCCAATGCCTTGATGATTAAAGGAGAATATTATGGATGACAACAGTTTTTTCTCGGTTGACAGACTTGTTGAGTTTGGACTTGGTATGGCCATGGCCCAACAGATGGTAGGCATGATGAACCAGACCATGCAAACCATGCAGATGCCAGGCAGGCTGCAGAGGGTACAAGTAGAACCAATGTTCTATGTTGTTTTGGATAATAATCCTGTTGGGCCATTAAGCGATAAAGATTTGGCTCAACTTGTGCTGAATCACAAAGTGACCAAAGACACCTTATCATGGATGCCAGGTATGACAACCTGGAAACCCATTGAGCAAGTGCCAGCAATACTGAAAGTAATCGCATTGACACCATCACCAATCAATATATAGTAAGATGAAAATAAGTATAATACCAACAATTATAGCATTGGCTTTAGCCACACTTATCGGCGTTCTTATCTGGTCGTGGTGTTCATCTGCCGATAATGCCACTGCAATAGGAATCACAACGGCGGCATCACTTGCTCTCACCTTAATCCCGAGTATGGGACTGAAGCTGGAAAGTGGACGGGTGCAGACTAATGTTCGTGTGTTATCAGTCGTTTTTGCGCTGATATTTCTGGTGGTTGCTATTATCATGTGTTTCATAACGAGTAAGACAATAATAACCTACTATGTCATAGAAGGTGTTATAGCATTGATATTTATTTCAATCCTATATGGCTTAATTAAAATCAAAGATGTTTAACGTTTAAATTGTTTTTTATAAAATGGGAATTCAAAAAATCAGAGTATCTGCTCAAGAGGCTAAAAAGTATGCTAATGTGAGCCGTGGCAATGGAGAAGACTTCTTTGAAGCAACTGTTTATACAGATGAGAACGGCAACATTGATGCAGAGAGAACTTACACACTTTCTTATCGCAACGGTACAATGGATCAGTTGGATGCGCAGCGCGATAGGGATGAAAAAAGTTTAGAGAGAAAAGCCAGGGCCATTTTGAGCTCAGATTTTGCATGTGGAGAAATTTTTGATTATTTATGTTGCTGTGGCTGGTGTTGTTGATGGAATTTTAAGGCATTTCATTTAATCTCTTTTGAATGGCATTGTGGAAAAAGGTATTATATAGAACAATATCTGTAGTATTATTGTTTTGTGTGATTATTTTATCGTTTTTGCCATTGAGATTACTGTATGTTTTCTCAACACTTTATTCATATTGTTATGTTAAATTAGCCTCGAAACGTAGCAACGCAAGATTAAAACGGAACCAGCGGCGTTGTTTTCAAAACAACAGCGCCGCTGACCTTTATCGTCTTCACTATCTTACAGTTCGTACAAAGGTTGATTTCTTAGCGGAAATGATAAAGAATCCATATTTGTCAAAAAAGGCAATTAAACAACGATGTGTTTTCACGAATATAGAAGTAATATTTGAAGCGTTCAAGGAGCATCAATTTGTTATTTGTTATTGTGGGCATTTGGTGAACTTTGAGTTGCTTGTTAGTTTCCCGTTACATACATCCAATTATGGGATGTGTCATTTGTATCTTGCAAAGAATGCGAAACAAAATTTATTGTTAAAAACTGTACTTTGGACACGGTCGAGGTTTGGAGCAATTAACATCCCTACTTATTCTCCATTGAGAACTCTTATGCAATTGCGCGAAGATCTCGATAACGGAAAGAGTGTTAAGAAAGGATACGTTTTTGGTACACTTGCAGATATGGATGACATGGGTGGCAATCCACACTATTCCTCGTTTTTTGGATACCCCCTTGCTGTAAAAACTGGGTCGGAGCGAATAGGACGAAAGATGAATATGGCATTTGTTTTTGCGCAAATAACTATGCCGAAACGCGGATTTTACGAGGTTAAATTCATTAAGATGGATCCAACGGACAAAGATACCAATCCTTGCGCCTACACCGACGAGTTTGTAAGACTGCTTGAGCAAAATATTCGATTGCAACCGCAATTGTGGTTGCAATGGAATTCTCCACGCTTTTAGATTCTTTTTCTTATTGTTTAAACACTATCCTCCATATAATAATAAGCGTCAGTTATTCAGATTGTTGTTGCTATGGCGCTTGCAATGCACGAGTGGGACGAAAAAGCCGATGCTGTGATGCGTCGGCTTTGTTGTTGGGGTTTTTGGGTGGAATTGGTTAAATATTTGAAAAAAGGGCGTTTTGATTGGGATGGAAGACAACTTTTCACTACTTTTGCGGTTGTTTTAAATAGGAAGATACATATAATATGCTGACTTATAACTCTAAAATGAAGAAACTGGTGCTGCCTGAGTATGGTCGCAACATCCAGCAGATGGTGGACTACTGCGTGACGATCGAGGACCGCGAGGAGCGTAATCATTGCGCCTACTCGATTATCAACACGATGGGCAACCTGTTTCCCGAGTTGCGTAATGAAGCCGACTACAAGCATAAGCTGTGGGATCATCTGGCGATCATGAGCGACTTCCAGCTTGACATCGACTATCCTTACCCTGTGGTGACAGAGGCGTCGCTGTCGACGCAGCCCGAGCCTATCCGTTACCGTTTGGAGCCCATCAAGTACCGTCATTACGGCAAGATAATGGAGCGTATGATTGACCGCGCGTGTGAATACCCGGAAGGGGAGGAGCGTGAGGCGCTTGCGATGCTGCTTGCCAACCACATGAAGAAGGTTATTTTCCAGATAAGCAAGGAGGACGTCGACGACGCGAAGATTTTCAAGGATTTGGAGTTCTACTCGAAGGGCCGCATCAAGCTTGACCCGGCGACTCACCAGCTTCATGAGTACAAGCTGGCCTCGAAACCTCAGCAACAGGGCAAGAAGAAAAAGAAATAACGAGTGATGATAGAGAGAAAGGACATAGTATCGATAGGGCAGTTCAACCGCACGCACGGTCTGCAAGGTGAAATCTCGGCCACGCTCGACTGCGACACCGAGTTGCTCACGCGTTTCCGCTGCATAGTGGTTGACATCGACGGCATTTATGTTCCTTTCTTCGTTGGCGGCCTCAGGCCGAAGAACCAGCAGACGGCGTTGCTGAAGATTGACGACATCGACACCGACGTCGAGGCGTCGAAGCTTGTGAACCGCGAGATATTCGTCCTGAAAGACGAATACCGCAGCTTGCAGCAAGAGCTGGCTGATGACGATGAGATGCCACTGTCGACCGATTTTTTAGTTGGAGTCGCGGCAGACGTCAACGGTGAATACCGTGGCGAAATCACTGGTGTGGATGACCAGACGGCCAACGTGCTTTTCGAGGTTACTTTGAAAGACGACGACCGTCAGTTGCTTATCCCCGCGGTAGATGAAATGATTTCAGATATAGATTTCGATGAGCAGCAAGTGGTATTTGAAGTACCTAAAGATTTGCTTGAACTTATGTTGGATAATTAATTTAACTACAGTATAATATGGAGATTAGAGAATACGACGAACATGATGCGATAAAGTTTATTCGCGCTCATGTGGGAGAAGAAATCGCCGGTGCTTGCAGCGAGAACGACTTGGTGTTGCTCATCGACACGCTGTTCGACTATTTTGAGATGAACGACGACGATGACGACTTCGAGCCCGATCTCGACACGATGGTGAAATGGGTGACCAAGCAGTTGTCTCGCGACAAGGAGTGCAAGATAGCCCCCGAGCATGTAGGCCCAATTGTGGAGGCCGAATTGGCGTACGAAGACACGCTATTTGAATTATAACGATATAAATAATCAACGATATGAAACGATTCGCTAAATACTTACTGCTGTGTGCGGCAACGCTGGCGCTCAATGCGCAGGCGGCCGTACGCGAGGTTGATTTCGGCGCGATGTACGACCTGGAGTTGGACGCCTCGCTCGAAACGCCTGAGGTGAAGAACGACAAGGCCCACAAGAACATTGCGGCGTTCCAGGGCGACCTTGCCGGCAAGCTGGTACGTCAGAACTACAATGTAGAGCTGATGCGCGACGGCGAGATTCTGATTGTGAGCATTCCTTGCGACCAGATGTTTGCCCCTAACGACACTGTGCTTACCGCCGAGGGCAAGAAGAGAATCAAACCGCTTCTCAACTATCTCAAGAATCCAGGATTCTATAAAGTCTTGATGGTGATGAACAGCGACAACACGGGCAGCGAGACGTACACCCTGAACCTTACTCGCTCGCGCGTCAACGCCGTGTTCGACTGGATGGAGGATGTGGAGAAGGTCAACACCGATTATGTAGTGCCCTACGCCGTGGGTGGCACGCGTCCTCATGACGAGCACCCAAACAACTCGATGAACAACCGCCGCTACAACCGCCGTCTGGAGTTCTATTTCGTTCCCTTCGACTGGATGATAGAGCAGGGCAAGAAAGGTAAAGTGGATTTCGGCAAAAAACAGAAGTAAAAACCAAAAAACAGATTATAACAAATGGCAAAAGAGCTTAAAGATTTAACAAAGAGAGCTACAAACTATTCACAATGGTATAACGACCTGGTTGTGAAGGCCGACTTGGCCGAGCAGTCGTCGGTAAGGGGATGCATGGTAATCAAACCTTACGGCTACGCTATATGGGAGAAAATGCAGCGTCAACTCGACGACATGTTTAAGGAAACCGGAGTGCAGAACGCTTATTTCCCACTGCTGATTCCGAAATCGTTCTTGAGCAAGGAAGCCTCGCATGTCAAGGGCTTTGCCAAGGAGTGTGCCGTTGTGACGCATTACCGCCTGAAGAACTCAGACGACGGCAACGCTGTGGTTGTCGACCCTGAAGCACGCCTGGAGGAGGAACTCATCATCCGTCCCACGAGCGAGACAATCATCTGGAATACCTATCGCAACTGGATTGGATCGTATCGCGACCTTCCGTTGCTGGTGAACCAGTGGGCCAATGTGTTCCGTTGGGAGATGCGCACCCGTCTGTTCCTTCGCACCGCCGAGTTCCTGTGGCAAGAAGGCCACACGGCGCACGCTACGAGCGATGAGGCACAGGCCGAGGCTATCCAGATGTTGAAGGTGTATGCCGACTTCGCCGAGAAGTATATGGCGGTTCCCGTTATAAAGGGAGTGAAGAGCGCCAACGAGCGTTTCGCCGGCGCGGTGGAGACCTACACCATCGAGGCTATGATGCAGGACGGCAAGGCATTGCAGAGCGGCACGTCGCACTTCTTGGGCCAGAACTTCGCCAAGGCCTTCGACGTGAAGTTCCTGAACAAGGAGAACCAGTTGGAATATGTGTGGGCTACATCTTGGGGCGTGTCGACCCGCTTGATGGGAGCTCTGATAATGACCCACAGCGACGACAACGGCCTCGTGCTCCCGCCAAAGTTGGCACCCATACAGGTGGTGATTGTCCCCATCTACAAGAACGACGAGCAGCTCGCCGCCGTGAACGAGAAGGTTGCGCCTATAGTAGACGGCCTTCGCGCCCTCGGCATCTCGGTGAAATACGACAACTCCGACAACAAGCGTCCGGGATTCAAATTCGCCGACTACGAGCTTAAGGGCGTCCCAGTGCGCCTTGTGCTTGGAGCGCGCGACATTGAGAACGGCACTATTGAGGTGATGCGCCGCGACACGCTTGAGAAAGAAACGGCGCAACTCGACGGTATCGTCGACTACGTGAAGAACCTGCTCGAGGATATCCAGAACAACATCTTCACAAAGGCGTTGAAACACCGCGAGGAGATGACGACCAAGGTCGACACATACGACGAGTTCAAGCGTGTGATCGAGGAGAAGGGCGGATTTATCCTGGCTCACTGGGACGGCACGCCCGAGACCGAAGAGCGCATCAAAGAGGAGACCAAAGCCACCATACGCTGCATTCCTCTGGACGCTGAAGAAGAGGACGGTGTGGACATGGTTACGGGCAAACCATCGAAGCGTCGTGTGATTTTTGCACGCAACTATTAATTTTTACGGTTAAAAATTTGGATTTTTAATGTTTTTGCTGTATCTTTGCAGCAGAAATACAACCAACGAGTTCATTGAAATAATTCAAGGATAACGAATTGTCCACGTCAAAGTAGATTGGGATACTCTTCAAACTAAATGAAATGCCGAGACCGGTATCTGCGCCAATGGCGGGCCTCGACCTTTTCGGAGGTGCTTTCACGCCGGAGGATTACAAAGGTGCAGATGCTCTCAAATCCTGTATTTTTCGGAGTTTCATCACATCCTTTGGCGTGGATTTTTTGTGTCCTTGTGGATAAGTTTTGCTTGAGAAAGTAGTCTTAATTGCGGGAGAATTAGTAATTTTGCAGCCTAAAAAACGGAAAAGAGATGATATTTACAGTAGAACTTACAATAATCACCTATATACTTTTGGGCGTCATGCTGTTCGGAGTGGCCGTCTATTGCGTGTGGCAATGGCACCGCACGAGAACATTGCAGCATTTCGTCGACAATGACGAGAGAGTGCGCGAGTATCTCGACGACGAGCAGTTGCCGAGCGTTACCATTCTCGTCTACGCCCACAACGACGCCGACTACCTGTCGCGATTCCTGCCTTTGCTGCTTCATCAGGACTACCCTGATTTCGAGGTGATTGTCACCGATGACAGCAGTACCGATGGTACAAAGGACCTGTTAAGCGACATGCTCGCTCACTTCGACAACCTCAGGGCATCGTTTGTGCCTGAAGGCACCCGTTCGCTGTCGCGCAAGAAGCTGGCCATAATGCTTGGGGTCAAGGCCGCCCGCGGCGAGGTTATTGTCACTACGAGCGCCAACTGCCGCGTCATGAGTGAGCAGTGGCTTCGTCTTATCGCCCGTAATTTCATAGATGGCAAGGATGTGGTGATAGGCTACAGCCATTACCGCTATAACCGCGACCGCAGCTACGGCCGTCTTTACCGTGTGTTTGACACTGTCCAGACCGGAGTGCAATACCTTTGCTCGGCGATCCACGGCAAGCCTTACCGAGGCATCAGCGACAATCTTGCATACCGCCGCCAGGTGTTCTTCGACAACACCGGCTTCTCCCGTTCGCTTGACCAGCGTTGGGGCGAGGACGATGTGTTTGTGAGCGAAATCGCTCGTGGCGACAACACCCGCGTGGAGATTGCAGAAGGAAGTCAGATGGCCGCTTATTATAATAATATGCACGAGGCCCATCATGCGTTGAAACTGCGTCGTGATTTCACATCTCATTTCGTGTCAACGCGCGTGCCAATGCGTGTCCAGGCAATTATGTCGGCCATATTGTACGCGACCATTGGGTGCGGTATTGCAGCTGTTGCGCTCAACTACCGCAATCTGGCAGTGATTGCCGCAGTGGCTGTAATATTGATTTTGCTCTGGGTGGTGGCCGCATTGGCGGTGAAGCGTCAATGTAAGTTGCTTGAGGCCCCGGCATTGTCGTGGACGGTGCTGTGGCTGGCTGTGAAGCGGCCATTGATTAACATTGTGCATTTTTTCCAGGGTCGTCGCTTGCGCAAGACCTTTGTGACATCAATCATCGATTGACGTATTATCAGCGGTTGAAACGGTAGTCGGAGGGAGAAATTCCTTCGACTTTCTTGAACACACGATAGAACGAACTCCGGTTGGCAAATCCTGCTTCGGCGGCAATAGCGTCGATGGTGCGGCTGTTGTGCTGGTCCTCGTCGAGCAGACGTTTTGCCTCTTGCACTCGAAACACGTTGATGTAGGATTTGAAATTCATTTCCCTACTGGCGCTAATAACCGCCGACACTACACGAGGTCTCTCGCCAAGACGTTCGGCGATGTCGTTGACCGAGAGGTCGTTCTTAAAAAACAGTCTCTCCTCCCGCATCAGGGTGTCGATACGCTGCATCATCTCAGGATCGGCATTAAGCGCTTCACTTTCAATGGTTTTATCCTCGGTAGTGATGGCCGCTTCTATCGATTGGAAATGTAGCACATAGTTGATGAACCGCACACCAAATGATGCATAAAACACAATTACGATCAACATGAACACCGCACCCACCTCATTGCGTGGAAACATGGCATACACCAGTGCCAGTACACCTACACAAAGTGAAATGTAGAAAGACCGTTTCACCCAATGCAGCCTGTTGTACTCCTCGTCGCTGAAGAAATTGTCCATCTGCGCTTCGTAAATCTTGTACTCGCGATTGAACAGCACCACATATCTTGTAAGCAGTGACACATAGAAAACTACCGATAGCCAGAACACCCATTGAGCGGCTTGTTCATTATAAAAAATATGTGATGTGAAAAGCACGGTTGTTATTGCTATAATGGGCGATATTTCCAAAGCTGTCCTTCCGGCGGTGAGATAGTTCAGCCGTATAAGAGTGATGAGAGTAAAGGTGAACAGAATTGCCTGGAAGCAAGCCACCGATAGGATTATAGGGCGTGTTAACGCCGTATTGTCGTGAACGCCCAAAATATGATACTCCATATAAATGGCCACCGCGTAGAGCATATATGCTGCCCCCATCACATATCGTGCCAGTCGGTAGTTTCTCAGCGATGATTTAAGAGGGATGTATAGAAAGAACAGACACACCGACAGACCCATGAAAATGCCGGGTGCGATAACTGCGTCGAGAGTGCGAAAGAGTTGTTCCATGTTGCAAAAATAGCAAATCGCTCACAATTGTGCAAGAAAAATGTCATTTTTGCCCGTGTTTTTGTTGCATTTCTTGCAAAAATGGTTGCATTTTTGTCGATTTGGTTGCATTTCGCAAAAATGTAACCAGTTTTCGTTGATGTGTATTTGTGGTTTAGCTCTTAAAGTATTAATTTTGTGAGTTCAATGATTAATGTATAACCAAATTATAATCGCATTAGTATTATAATGAAAAGACTTTTACTTCCATGCTTAATGGCCGTGATGCTTTGCACGGCTGCAAGTGCACAACAAACCCTCACAGTTGCCGAGGGCACCAATGAGCACAGTTGGGCACCGTTTGCCACCGGTTCTTATTGGAGTAAACCTGGCTGTCGTACGCAGGTGATTTATCCCGCGGAGTCGTTGACAGCCATGGTGGGTTCCGATATCTATTCGATTAAATTTTATGTGAAAACTTCCGGCGGAATGTGGATGTCGGGCGGTAAGAGCCGCATCTCGATGGGAACGACCACGATTAGCTCGTTCTACAACTCATTCGTCGAGAATCTAACTCCTGTCGCCGTTGATGTCCCTGGTCCGGAAACGGGTATGACCGAATTGGAGATTGTTTTCGATGAGCCGTTCACTTATACTGGAGGCAACTTAGTGTATGAGTGGGAGCTGACCGAAGCCGGAGACTATACGACCTATGTCACAAGTTTCGTCGGCGTAAGGGGCGACAAGTATACCATGGCGTTCTTGCCTGCTGGCGATAGTATGATGTACCTAAATACAGAAAAGTTTACACCGAAGACCACATTCACCTACGGGCACGTGTTCGTAACTACGAAACAGCTCGACTTCGGTGAGTTGCTGCCCAACTCGCAACGAGAATTGTCGGTGAAGGTTAAAAACGTAGAATCGACAGCCGTCACTCCTGTCATCAGCGGTTTGGAGGGACCGTTCAGCAGTGATTACACCCCGACAACTCTTTCTCCTGGCGAGACATTGACCATTCCTGTCAAATTCACACCTACCGAGCTCGGCGAGTTCACGGGTGGACTAACCATTCAATGTGGCGAGTACGGCAACTATGAGGTTGCGCTCAAGGGCAATTCCGTTCGCTCGATTGACATAACCGTGTGCAACGGCAAGGACAAGACTCACAACCTGCCTATCCACGGTACATACATGGACGAGAAGAATACCTTCTCCCAGATGATTTATCCAGCTGAAAAACTCACTGATGCAGTCGGCCACAAGATTACGAGCATCAAGTTCTACGCAACCGAAGGCCTTCAGTGGAGCAAACCCACGCTTGAGTTGAGCTTAGGCGAAACTGACCAGATTGAATTCGGTTCAATAATTACTGACCTTTCAGTTTGCAGCACTACATCTCCTTCAGTCGGTGACACTGAGTTGGTGTTCAACTTCAACGAGCCATTTGAATACAATGGCGGCAATTTTGCTGTGCAGTTGAAGATTACCAAGGCAAGCAATTTCTATGGCGCATATTTCTATGGTGAGAACCAGGAGGTAAACACCGGCTACTGCCTGTATTACCTCAACAACGGCCAGTTAACCGATACCGAACTCGTGAAGTTCTTGCCAAAAATGACCATCACCTTCGCCGACCAGGCTTTAGCCATTCCGGGCG
This sequence comes from Sodaliphilus sp., assembly GCA_045112115.1. Classification (GTDB taxonomy): domain Bacteria; phylum Bacteroidota; class Bacteroidia; order Bacteroidales; family Muribaculaceae; genus Sodaliphilus. Next base: position 17,379 of record JBGUHM010000047.1, read on the forward strand.
ACCTTAACGGCGACGGCAATGTGAACACGGGTGACGTGAGCGCACTTTATAAAGCTCTGTTGGCCGGCGCCACCGACGCGATGTACGACCTCAACGGCGACGGCAACGTGAACACAGGTGACGTTTCTGCACTCTACAAAATCATTTTAGGAAACTAATCTTTTAAATCTGGCAATGATGAAAAAGATAACATTTTTATTATTGTTGATGTTGGTGACGTCATCGGCTTGGGCATTGCCGTTTGTGACTACGCCAAGTCCTTCGACTTATCCCATCCATTGGTATAAGTTGAAAATCAACGGGATGTATTTGTTCACTACGCCCTATGATGAATGGGCGGTCGAAGCAAACTCTACCTGTGAGGACACTGATGATTACATGTGGTGCTTCGTGGAATTTGCTTCCGGGAAGATTGCTGTTTACAACAAGGGCCGGGAGAAGTATATGGAAGATTGTTTCTACTTAACACCAAATACATCAGCCTCGTACATCAACCTTGTTGAGGCCGGCAGCGGAAACAACTTCTACATTTACTACATGCTGAACAGCACTCAGAAAATGTATCTGGATTATGATTACGAAAATGGGCAGAGTTCTTGGAGCTATAAGGTTCACGCATTCACGGTGGAAGGTGAAATTATTGAAGACCCAGAATTGACAGATGTACCAAAGATAACCGTTGAACCCAGTAGTGACTATTATGTGATTCGTGCTACCGGCAACGGCGAAGTGAAACTCTATGTGGATGGTGTAAGGGTGGGTAACCCATACACCCACGGACGCCCCCTTTATGTGTACAATAAAATCATCATCAAAGCCACGGCAAAGGAAGCGGGCAAGCTTGAGAACTCCGCCACAATGTCAGCCATCTTGGCTCCGCGAGGCAAACCTGAGGCCAAAGTAGGCGACATCAACTTTGACGGCTTTGTTAACACCGGTGACGTGAGCGAACTATACAAGGCCATTCTGTTCGGCGCCACCGATGCTATTTGCGACTTGAACGACGACGGCTCGGTTAATACTGGTGACGTAAGTACGCTGTACAAATTCATCATTGGCAATAATTGATGTAAGATGTTTTTTTGTATGCAATGTTGTTTCTTATATTTTTTAAATAATATAATTGCAAAATGAAAAAGATAACCTTTCTATTGTTATTGATGTTGGTGTCGGTTACCGCTTCGGCGCTACCTTTTGTGACCACGTCAAGTCCCACGGCTTATCCCATCCACTGGTATCAGTTGAAAATCAACGGTAAGTACCTATATTCCTATACCGGGCAATGGGTGGATGTAGATGCGAGTAGTTCGGCATCGACCGCCGATGCTTACCTATGGTGTTTCGTCACAACATCTTCGGGCAAGACATTGGTGTTCAACAAAGCTAAAAGGCAATATATGCGCAGCGGTTACTTGTTCACCACCGACATGGCAAATAGTGCCATCAACTATGTGGTGGAAGGAACCGGCAACACGTTCTACATCTGCTTCAAAGCTGAGGGTACGACATTTTATCTAGATTATGATGAGGACAACGGTTTGCATTCCCCGTCATGGAAGATGAATGCATTCACGGCCATTGAAGCTTTGGTCCAGAACGAGGCGCCCACTCCCAGCGGCGAACTCGAGCTGACCCTCGACGAGTATGATGAATACTGCATGCTTTCGGCCGGTTACACCGGAAACGAAGAGCATACGGTGACCCTTAATGTAGATGGGCGTAACGTGAACAATCCATACAGAGTCACGCGTACCTATCAAGATAAAAATCTTGATGTCATAGCTACAGTGACGTTCAACGATATGGATCCTGTTGTCGTCCAGCAAACGGTAACCGTTCCGGCCAAACCGCTAACTGATCTCACAGGAGAAGTCATATTTGATGTGGAAGAGAATGAGAGAAACTGTGTGATTTCGGTTTATTATGTCGGTCCAGAATCTTATTCGCTTGCGCTATATGCCAACGGTCAACTGGTCAACGAGCCTTATACAGTGGCACGTACTGCGGTAGACCAACATATCACCATGAAAGCAGTGATTACGGCATCGGGAAAGAATCCTCTTGTCGTCGAGGAAGTGGTGACAATCCCCAAGTATGTGGAGCCAGAGCTCGATTTGACATTCACCGCTTACAGTGTGTCCAGTAATGTTTCTAATCCTACGGGAGGACAAGGATTTATGAAACTCTTCGACAAGAACCCTAACACCAAGTGGCTTGTGTTATTCGACACCGAGGACTGGCAGACAGTCTTTGTCGAATTCCGTAGCGACAAGCCATTCGTTCCCACAGGTTACGTGATGACCACGGGCGACGACACACAGAACAATCCCAACCGCAATCCCAAAGCGTGGAAAATCTATGGTAGAGTGGATTGGATGGAAGACTGGGAGATTCTTGCCGATGTTACCGATGGCGCGGCTGCAGGCTTGGGTTCAGGCTCTGTGACCGACTATAACTTCGACATCACCGGCCTCAAGAAAGAATACCGTCAGTTCCGCTTTGAGGTGATCGATGTGAACGGTGTTGAGAGCAGCGGCTTGCACGTTTTCCAGCTTGCAGAGCTGCGTTTAAGAGGCAAGGCGGCGAGCAGCGAACCTTCTGGCGACCTGAACGGTGACGGCAACGTGAACACGGGTGACATAAGCGCACTCTATACAGCCGTGCTGTCTGGCTCGACCGACGCAATGTACGACATCAACGGCGACGGCAACGTGAACACCGGCGACGTCTCGGCCCTGTATGCAATTATTCTCGGGTCGAATTGATTAGGGATTAAGAGTTAAGAAAAGGCGCAGTCTTTTACGAGGCTGCGCCTTTCATTACATCTATAATTTTCATCCGCTAAGCGGCTCAATCGAGTTTGAGGACGGCGAGGAAGGCTTTCTGTGGAACCTGTACGGTGCCGATTTGCTTCATGCGCTTCTTGCCAGCTTTCTGCTTTTCGAGTAGCTTGCGCTTACGGCTGACGTCACCGCCGTAGCACTTGGCTGTTACATCCTTTCGCACCTGCTTCACCGTCTCGCGTGCCACAATTTTGGCTCCGATGGCAGCCTGTATGGCGATGTCGTACTGCTGTCGCGGAATCAGTTCCTTGAGTTTCTCGCACATGCGTCGTCCGAGGGTCACGGCGTTGTCGACGTGAGTGAGCGAACTAAGCGCGTCGACGGGCTGTCCGTTGAGCAGTATGTCGAGTTTGATGAGTTTGGAATCACGATAATCGCGGATGTAATAATCAAACGAGGCGTAACCCTTGCTGATGGATTTCAGTTTGTCGTAGAAGTCGATCACGATTTCGCCCAGCGGAATGTCGAAGGTGAGTTCCATGCGGTTGCCCGAGATGTAGTCCTGCTTGACAAGTTCTCCGCGCTTGGCCAGGCACAGGGTAATGATGGGGCCCATGAACTCGCTTTGGGTGATGATAGAGGCGCGGATATACGGCTCTTCGATGTGTTCGATGAGCGTCTGATCGGGTAGGCCTGCGGGGTTGTGCACCTCGGTCATGACGTCCTTCTTGTCGTACACCTTATATGACACGTTTGGCACGGTGGTGATTACCTCCATGTTGAACTCTCGGCTCAGGCGCTCCTGCACAATCTCCATGTGGAGCAGCCCCAGGAAACCGCAACGAAAACCGAACCCCAGTGCCACACTCGACTCAGGCGTAAAAGTGAGCGAGGCATCGTTGAGTTGGAGTTTCTCGAGTGACGACCGCAGGTTCTCGAAATCTTCCGGGTCGATAGGGTAGACGCCAGCGAATACCATTGGCTTTACCTCTTGGAAACCTTCGATAGCCTTGTCGCACGGGCGGTTGACATGTGTGATAGTATCACCCACGCGTACCTCGGCGCTGGCCTTGATACCGCTTATTATATATCCCACATTTCCTGCGCTGAGAACAGTTTTCGGCACCATGTTGAGTTTGAGCACCCCCACCTCGTCGGCGTCGTACTGCTTGCCGGTGTTGACAAATTTGACCAAATCGCCCTTGTGGATTGTGCCGTTGAGAATTTTGAAATAGACGATGATGCCACGGAAGGGGTTGAACACCGAGTCGAAGATGAGTGCCTGCAACGGGGCCTCGGGGTCGCCTTTGGGCGCCGGAATGCGGTCGACAATGGCGTCGAGAATAGCCGGCACGCCCTCTCCGGTACGCGCGCTTGTACGCAGAATATCCTCTGGCTCGCATCCCAGGAGGTCGACAATCTCGTCTTCAACTTCATCTGGGTGTGCGCTGTCCATATCGATTTTATTGATTACGGGGATGATTTCCAGCCCGTTGTCGATAGCCATATAGAGGTTGCTGATGGTCTGTGCCTGAACACCTTGCGTGGCATCGACTACAAGCAACGCACCCTCGCAAGCCGCAATCGACCGCGACACCTCGTACGAGAAATCGACGTGTCCCGGGGTGTCGATGAGGTTCAGTGTGAATTTTTCTCCGTCGCGCTCGTAGTCCATCTGTATGGCGTGGCTCTTGATGGTGATGCCGCGTTCCCGCTCGAGGTCCATGTCGTCGAGCACTTGATTCTGCATCTCCTTGCCACCTACGGTTGCGGTCACTTCCAGCAGTCGGTCGGCCAACGTGCTCTTGCCGTGGTCGATATGAGCTATGATACAAAAGTTGCGTATATTTTTCATCGTCTTGTCGTTATTCAGGCCGCAAAGTTACGATAAATAAATGAAAAATGAAGAATGAAGAATGAAAAAATCTCCCCTGGTGCAGTCGCTAATGGTATAATGCGTGAGATGGTCTTTGTTCTTATCTCCCATTTTCCATATTACAAGTTTTCGGGGTAGGGATTTTTTTGTAATTTTGCAGGCTGAAAAGGAGAATGACAGATGAAACTCTACGGCCTGGTTGACTGCAATAATTTCTTTGTCTCGTGCGAGCGGGTGTTTGACCCTCGTCTCGAGGGGAAACCAGTGGTCGTGCTCTCGGGCAACGATGGATGCGTTATAGCGCGAAGCAACGAGGCCAAGCGCCTGGGAATTCCTATGGGTTGTCCCACGTTCAAAATCAAGGAATACACCGACCCGTCGGGCGTGGTGAAACTATCGGCTCGGCATGTGATATACCGTGACATCAGCGAGCGTATCATGACACTCATGCGCTCCGAAGCCGAAGCGGTGCAGGTCTACTCGGTCGACGAGGCGTTCTTCCGTATGCCTTACGGCGACGGCGACAAACGAGACCGTGCTTTTGCCGAAGAATTGGTTGTGAAGATTCAGCAGGGGATAGGTGTTCCTGTGAGCATAGGCATCGCACCGACCAAGACCCTTGCTAAGATCGCAGCCGAACGAGCTAAGAAGAATCCGTCGAACACCACTCGTGTTGAGGTGTTAATCGATTCTGATCAGAGCCGTCAGGTGCTTGAGACCACTCCGGTGGGAGACGTGTGGGGTGTTGGACGCCGCTTGAACGAGGCGTTGACTTCCCGCGGCGTGACCACCGCATGGCAGTTGTCGCAGTTGCCCCCGTCGCTGGTCCGGTCGTTATTTAACGTGAATGTGGAGCGTACCGCAAGGGAGTTGGGGGGTGAGGATTGCGTGGAGATTCGCAGTGTGAACGAGACGCGCAAGTCAATTATGCATTCCCGCACTTTTGCCCACGTGATAAACAGCCGCAGCGAACTCAACGACGCTGTCGTCTCGTTTGCCGAGGCCTGTGCATTCCAGTTGCGCAAGGAACATTCTGTGGCATCGGAGGTCGTAGTCTACTTGCGTGGTGACCGTTTCCGTGACGACTTGCCGTACTACAGCAACAGCGCTGTCGCTCCTCTTCCGGATTCAACATCGTCGACAATGACAATCGTCAATGCCGCCGTTGCCGCGTTCAACGCAGTGTTCCGTCAAGGGTACTTTTACCGCAAGGCGGGTGTGCTGCTGCAGAAAATCTCGAGTGAGAACAATCGTCAGCTTTCGTTGTTCGACACTGGCGAGAACGATAAGCAGAAACAGCTGATGAAAGCCGTTGACCGTATTAACACGAGCTTCGGTAAGAAAGCCATTAAATTGGCGCCACAAGTCGCTAAAGGCGAGTGGGAGCCGAAACAGGATTACCTCGCTGGCAAAGACAGCGACTTGCGCATCTATTCCGGAATGATTCAGCCGTTGGCCGGACCAATAAAGAAAATCGACATCGACCTATGATTAACAAGAAAAAAGGATATATAGAGGGGCTCATCGAGCAAGGCGAGCATGTACATCAGGATTTCAAATACCAAATCACCGATGCGCGCAAGATTGCCCGGAGCATAAGCGCTTTTGCCAACAACAGCGGCGGCCACCTGCTTGTGGGAGTAAAGGACAACGGCCGCATAGCTGGCGTGAGCGACGAGGAGGAAATCTATATGGTAGAGCAGGCCGCGACAATGTATTGCCGTCCTGAGCAGAAGATAAAGTGCAAGATATATAGGGTAGGGGGCAAAGACGTGCTGAAAGTTGATATAGCAGAGGCTGACGACAAACCTGTGCTTGCTCCTGACGAGCATGGCCAGTGGAAAACCTACTTCCGCGTGGCCGATGAGAATATCCTTGCCAGCGACATGCACGTTAGAGTGTTGCAAGAACAGAGCGAAGATACCGGCGATGAACCCGATGTGCTCAGTTTCACCGAACGGGAAAAAGTGTTGCTCGACTATCTCGACACGCACGGCGGCATCACCTTGGACGGCTACACACGTCTGGCGCATATTTCGCTTGAAACCGCTGAGGAAATTGTGGTAAAACTATGCAGAATGAATGTTGTGTCGATTGAATACCTTAAAAACGGCACTTGTCTGATCAGTAGTTAAACAGCAAGAGGCCGCACACACTGGCACGGCCTCTGTTTCATTATCATCATCGTTTCAGAACTTGAACAGTTTCATCATGTTCTGGCTGAACTTCATGATGGCGGGTTGCATTTCTCCGATAAGTTCTTTATGCACCGATGTCTGCAGTCCGACGAACTTGTTTCCCAAGTCGGTCTTATTCCATTCGGTGAGTTGTTTTATCTCATCGAGAGTAAAAAACTCTGAATAGACATAAGGAGAAATCTTATACATGGCGTCGAGGGTCTTCTGGCGTGCGCCGCCCACTTGCGACATGTTCTCTTCCATCTGCTCTTCCAAACCGCCGGTCTTCAGCATCTCAACCACAGCCTCAGCGTATTCGGGGTCGACAGCTTGCAATTCTGTTTTATCCTCGTCGACCAAATAGTTCTTTAGAAGTTCTGCGGATTTCTTCATGATTGGAACAGCCGTTTGGGTTTTCTTCTTTCCAAGCGGTGTCTTATTGTAGGCTGTGAGTTCCTTGATCTCCTCGACTGTGAAATGCCGCGAATATACATTGGTCATGGCTTCGGGCATAGCCTCATTCATGTCGGCTATGAATTCCTCGTACACTTTGTTGAACTCTTCTTTGTTCTTCAATTCATCAGGCATCATTGCCGTGAGAGTTGCGGGCAACTGGTTTAACAGACTCTTCACGTCGGAAACCTCGATGAACTCCTTCATTGCGCTTTCGAATTCAGGCGTAACGGTCTGTGCTTTCGTTGCTGCTATGGTGAGCAGCATTACTGATACGAATAAAAACTTTTTCATCTCTGTTAGGGGGAATTATTTATTCAACAGGTCGACAGAGCGGCGCAGAAATGCACTCAGCCCTTCGCCACGCAGCAGTCCATTGCCCAGCAAAGCGATGTCGATGAGTTGGTGCACATTGTCTTGTCCGGCCGCATAGTCGGAAATGATTTTCTCTTTCTTGGCTCTAAGCTCGTTGGCCTGGTCCTCGTTGGCTTTGAGCTCGTCCTTCTTGTCTTCGGGAACGCCCTTTCCGTCTTTGTCGAGACTTCGTATTGCGCTGATGGCGGCATTAACTGCTGCGAGTTGTTCGTCGACGGGCTTCACCTCGGTTTCCAGTGCCGCCATCGCCTGATCAACGATTTTCTTCACCACAGGATGAGAAGTGTTCAACGTGAAGTTGTACATTGTTGGGAATTCGCCGTAGAAACTCATTCCTGGCTGGAAACGTGCCATGTCCTTCATTCGGCGCATGTATTCACTCTGCGTGATAACCACAGCCTGATCGTCGGCCTTCAACGCGGCATATGCAACGTTGAATTCTGCTTTGTCGAGCGCAGGCATCTGCGACTTGAACACGTTGGTGGCGATTTCCTTCTCCATCTCGGTGAGTTCAGTTTCTTTGGCGTCTTCCTTGACAATCAGCCGATCGACCACGTCGCTGTCGACACGCACAAAACGTGAATGCTCATTCTTCTGCTCCAGCAGTCCGACCCAAGGGATGTCGAGTTCACCACCCATCATCAGGACATCATAGCCCTTGTCGCGAGCGGCCTGAATATAACTGAACTGTCCTTCCTTGTCGGTTGCGTACAGATAGATTAGATTCTTGTCCTTGTCGGTCTGGTTCGCCTCGATAAGAGTTTTGTAATCATCGAGTTTGAAGAAGTTGCCCTCGGTGTTCTCCACCAATGCGAACTTAAGAGCAGACTCGCAGAATTTCTCGTCGCTCAACATGCCGTACTCGATGAATATCTTGATGTCGTTCCATTTCTCCTCAAACGCCTTTGCATCGTTTTTGGCAATCTCTTCGAGTCTTGCCGCAACCTTTTTAGTAATGTATGTGGAGATTTTTTTGACATTACGGTCGGCTTGCAGATAGGACCGCGATACGTTCAGCGGGATATCGGGAGAGTCGATTACGCCCTGCAGCAGCATGAGCCATTCGGGCACCACACCTTCCACGCTGTCGGTGACAAAAACTTGGTTGCAATAGAGTTGGATGCGGTCCTTGCGAATATCGAGGTTGTTTTTGATTTTCGGGAAATAAAGGATGCCGGTAAGGGTGAACGGATAGTCTACGTTGAGGTGAATCCAGAACAGAGGGTCGTCCTGACCGGGCTGGATTGCGTGGTAGAATTTCAGGTAGTCTTCGTCCTTGAGTTCCGACGGAGTGCGTGTCCACAGCGGTTCTACGTCGTTGATTACCTTATCTTCATCGGTATCAACATATTTGCCGTCTTTCCATTCCTGCTTCTTTCCAAACACGATGGGAACGGGCATAAACCGGCAATACTTTGTCAACAGCGTGTTGATACGGCTGTCTTCGAGGAATTCCTTCTCATCATCGTCGATGGTGAGGATGATGTCGGTGCCGCGTTCGGCTTTCTCTATTTCCGTCATCTCAAACTCTGGGCTGCCGTCGCAAGTCCAGCTAACGGCCTTAGCTCCTTCTTGATATGATAGCGAGCGAATCTCCACTTTCTTGGCCACCATGAACGCGGAGTAGAAGCCGAGTCCGAAGTGTCCGATTATGGCGTTGGCGTTGTCCTTGTATTTGTTCAGGAATTCTTCTGCGCCCGAGAAAGCAATCTGATTAATGTACTTGTCGATGTCGTCGGCTGTCATGCCGATGCCGTTGTCGCTTACAGTAAGAGTTCCTTTGTCCTTGTCGATGCTTACGTTTACTTTCAGATTGTCGATTTCGCCGCTGAATTCGCCAGCTGTCGAAATGGTTTTCAGTTTTTGCGTGGCATCAACAGCGTTTGCCACCAGCTCGCGTAGAAAGATTTCGTGGTCGCTATAGAGAAATTTCTTGATTACTGGGAAAATGTTACTTGTGGTAACACCAATTGAACCTTTTGCCATGGTTAAATTCTCCTATGATTTAATTAAACTATTACTATAATTTTAATTATTTTTATTTCTGTTTTTCAGTGTCTTCTGTCTCTTTGATGTAAGTCCTTGTTTTCTTACCGTCCTCATCCATGTCGACAACCAGAGTGACACCGGTCTTGTCCTCGTTCTGAAGCAGTAATTCGCTCAACGGGTCTTCAATGTTGGCCTGAATGGAACGCTTGAGCGGGCGTGCGCCAAACTGCGGGTCGAAGCCCTCTTTGGCGACAAACTCACGTGTCTTGTCGGTGATTTCGAGTTTGTAACCTAATTGATCGACACGCTTGAAGAACTGAGCAAGCTCGATATCGATGATTTTGAGGATATCGTCGTGACCAAGCGAGGCGAAAATCACGATATCGTCGATACGATTCAGGAATTCGGGCGAGAATGTTCGGTTGAGCGCTTTGCGAATAACCGACTCGGCCCGTTCCTTGGTGATGACGGAGGTGTTGAATCCCACACCGCCGCCGAACTCCTTCAAGTCGCGTGTTCCGATGTTGCTCGTCATTATGATGATTGTGTTCTTGAAGTCGACAGTGCGGCCCAAACTGTCGGTGAGTCGGCCTTCGTCAAGCACTTGCAGCAGCATGTTGAACACATCGGGGTGAGCTTTCTCGATCTCGTCGAACAAAACGACGGAGTAGGGACGACGACGCACCTTTTCGGTGAGTTGTCCGCCTTCCTCGTAACCTACATAACCCGGAGGTGCCCCGATGAGTCTTGACACTGCGTATTTTTCCATGTATTCACTCATGTCGATGCGAATCAGTGCGTCGGGAGAGTGGAAAAGAAACTCTGCCAACCGTTTGGCCAGCAATGTTTTTCCAACTCCGGTAGAGCCTAAGAACATAAACGAACCGATAGGCCGGTTAGGGTCTTTCAGACCTACTCGATTTCGTCGAATAGCACGTGCGATTTTATCGATGGCCTCGTCCTGACCAATGATTTGTTTCTTTAATTCATCGGTCATACCCAGAAGCCTCAGACCTTCGGCTTGTGCAATGCGCTGTACCGGGACACGCGTGATCATCGCCACCACTTGTGCGATATCGTTCTCATCGACGACCTCACGAGTCGTGTCGAGCGACTGCTCCCATTTTTCTTTCATGTCATTGAGCTCGAGCTTGAGCCGTTCCTGCTGGTCACGGTAGCCGGCGGCGCTCTCGAAGTTCTGGTCTTGCACGGCCTTGAGCTTGTTTTCTTGGGCTTGAGCTATCTGCTTCTCGAGGTCCTCGATTTCTTTGGGTACCACCACTTTTGAAATATGCACACGTGACCCTGCCTCGTCAAGAGCGTCGATGGCTTTGTCGGGGAAGGCTCGGTCGGTTATATAACGGTCTGTCAAATTGACACATGCGCGAAGAGCCTCGTCGGTATACATCACACCGTGATGCTTCTCGTAGGTCGATTTGATGTTCTGAAGAATCTCCAACGTCTCCTCAGGTGTAGTTGGGTCGACGATGATTTTCTGGAACCGGCGTTCAAGAGCTCCGTCCTTTTCGATGTTTTTGCGATACTCGTCGAGAGTGGTGGCACCGATGCACTGCAGTTCGCCGCGGGCCAGCGCCGGTTTGAGCAGATTGGCGGCATCCATCGAGCCACTGGAGTTGCCCGCACCCACAATGTTGTGGATCTCATCGATAAAGAGGATGATGTTCTTATTGTTGCTCACCTCATCGACGACAGACTTGATTCGTTCCTCAAACTGTCCGCGGTATTTCGTTCCTGCCACTACAGCCGCCATGTCGAGCGACACAATACGTTTGTCAAACAGCACACGTGCCACTTTGCGTTGCACGATTCGCATAGCCAGCCCCTCGACAATCGCAGACTTACCGACGCCGGGCTCACCGATGAGCACCGGGTTGTTTTTCTTACGTCGGCTGAGAATCTGAGCCAGGCGCTCAATTTCGCTTGCACGGCCCACCACAGGGTCGAGCTCGCCGTTGAGAGCCTGCTTGGTGATGTCTTTCCCGTATTTGTCGAGTGCGGGTGTCGCATTGTCATTATGACTGCCATTTCGGCGCTGCGAACGCTTTTCGCCGCCTTGATTCCCGCCCTGCTGGTCACGGTTGTCGTCGAGCAGGTCGTCATCGTCATCGTCTCCGAAGTCGGCACCTGCAGTAGGGGTGGACCACGTTCGCAGTCGCTCGTCAAAAGATGGACTTATATTTTCTTGCGACGTATTGGTCGCCATTTCTTTAAGTTTCATTATTATAATGTTGAGTGAATAAAAAATCTAAAAAAGTGATGTCTATGCTGCCGCTGGCTTAAACTTTTGCACTGCTTAATCGTCAAAAGCGACAAAAAACAAGTGCCGAAAAGTGGTTTTAATACCGTCTGGCGGCAGTAAAATAGCAATAATTGTGCCAACTTATCAACAGAAACGCAAATTTCTTTATTTAAATTACGTGTCATTCGAAAAAATGTTGTAATTTTGCTTGTTAATTTATAACGGTTGTACTGTGAGGAGGGTCGAAGTTTAGACCGATTTGCATGCAGCTCATGTATAAACTAAAAACAAAATTATTAAATGATGAACAACGATCGAATTATTGAGATCAATATCGAAAACGAAATGCGGACCAGTTACATCGACTATTCGATGTCGGTCATCGTTTCTCGAGCGCTGCCCGATGTGCGCGACGGTTTCAAGCCTGTCCACCGGCGAGTGCTCTTCGGTATGGAAAAACTCGGTAACTTTTCAAACGCTCCCTACAAAAAGAGCGCTCGCATCGTGGGTGATGTGTTAGGTAAATACCATCCCCACGGCGACTCCTCGGTCTATTTCGCAATGGCACGCCTGGCACAAGATTGGGCAATGCGCTACACTTTGGTCGACGGACAGGGCAACTATGGCTCGGTCGACGGCGACAAGCCCGCTGCAATGCGTTACACCGAGGCCCGTCTCGCCAAGATGGGCGAGGAAATGATGCGCGACATGGACAAGGACACAGTGGACTTCGAGCCCAACTTCGACAACTCGCTCGAGGAACCGACTGTACTGCCCACTCGTTTTCCAAATCTGCTGGTTAACGGTGCCTCCGGAATCGCGGTGGGTATGGCCACCAACATGGCTCCGCACAACCTTACAGAGTCGATCAACGCCTGCCTGGCATTGCTTGAGAACCCCGAAATCGACATCGAAGGCTTGATGCATTACATTAAGGCCCCCGATTTCCCCACAGGAGGTATCATCCATGGTTACCAAGGTGTGAAAGAGGCGTTCGAAACTGGCAAGGGCCGCATCGTAATCCGCGCCAAAGTGGAGATTGAGACTGAAAACGGACACGATAAACTCGTCGTGACCGAGATTCCTTACAACGTTAACCGCCGTGAACTCATTGAATATATAGCACGTTTGGTCGAGGACAAACGCATCGACGGCATCTCCAACATCAACGACGAGAGCGACCGTCAGGGTATGCGTATTGTCATCGATGTCAAAAAAGACGCCAACGCTAATGTGCTGCTCAACAAACTCTATAAACTCTCGGAGCTGCAGTCGTCGTTCAGCGTCAACAATGTATGTCTGGTAAACGGACGTCCGCAACTGGTCAACCTTAAAGAGTTGCTGCAGCACTTCCTGGACCATCGTCATGAGGTAGTGATACGCCGCACTCGTTTCGACCTGAAGAAGGCGAAAGAGCGGGCACACATTGTCGAGGGTTTGATTATTGCCAGCGACAACATCGACGAGGTGATAAAGATTATACGTGGCAGCAAGACGACAGAGGAGGCCCGTCAGCTTTTGAGCGAACGTTTCGACCTCGACGACCTTCAGACACGCGCCATCGTGGAGATGCGCCTGCGTCAGCTCACCAACCTTGAGCAGGACAAACTTCATGCCGAGTTGGAAGAACTGATGAAGACCATCGCCGACCTTGAGGAAATCCTGAACAATCCTGTGAGATGCCGCGAGGTTATTGAGGAAGAACTGATTGAGGTGCGTGACAAGTTTGGCGACGAGCGCCGCACTGAAATCGAATATGCCGCCGAGGAGATGAACGCCGAGGACTTCTATCCCGACGACCCGATGATTATCACCATCTCGCACTTCGGCTACATCAAGCGCACACCGTTGAGTGAATACCGCACTCAGAACCGCGGTGGAGTTGGCGCTAAGGGAAGTGACACTCGCGACGAGGACTTCATCGAATATGTCTACGAAGCCACCAACCACAATTATATGTTGTTCTTTACAGCATTGGGACGTTGCTACTGGCTCCGCGTGTTCGAGATTCCCGAAGGCACCAAGAACAGCAAGGGCCGTGCAATCCAGAATCTGCTGAACCTTGGTCCGGAGAACCGCATTTACGCGTTCATCCGCGCCACGAAGCTGCGTGATCCGGAATACAACCAGAACCACTACATCGTATTCGCCACCAAGAACGCTATTATCAAGCGCACACGACTGAGTGAGTTCTCTCGTCCACGCCGCGACGGTGTAAGGGCCCTCAACATTCGTGACGACGACCAACTTATCGGCGCCATCCTCACTGAGGGCGACAGCGAAATCATACTCGCCAACCGCAATGGTCGTGCCATCCGCTTCCCGGAAACCAAAGTTCGTTCGATGGGCCGCACGGCTACCGGTGTCAAGGGTATGACACTCGACGGTGACGGTGACGAGGTGGTAGGAATGATCTGCATGCGCAGCAACGCCAAGGACGATGTGCTCGTGGTGTCGGAGAAGGGAATGGGTAAACGCTCGAAACTCGAAGACTACCGCGTTACCAACCGCGGCGGCAAGGGCGTGAAAACCATCAACATCACCGAACGCACGGGTAAACTGATCTCAATCAGAAACGTCAACGACGACAATGACTTGGTGATTATCAACAAGAGCGGTATCATGATTCGCCTGCGCGTGAGCGAACTGCGTTTGGTCGGTCGCGCTACCCAGGGTGTGCGACTCATCAACCTCGACAAGAAAGGCGACGAAATCGCATCGGTTTGTAAAGTAACCACCGCACCCGAGGCCGTGGAGGATGACGCCCCCAGTCTCTTCAGTACTGACGAAATGACTGGCGAGCCTTTGGCATCAAATTTGCCTGATGCAAACGAAGTTGACAACGAAATTGAAGAAAACGAAGAAAATCAATAACAGTAATAACATTATTAATTAGAAATTCCAATCATGAAAAAGTCTATCATGTTTTTAGCCTGCGCAGCTGTGATGTCGGTTTCGGCATTCGCACAGAGCGACGACCTTTTCAACCAAGGTAAGGCTATGTTCGACAAGTTCGATGACCTCTACAAGAAGGCCATTATCGACCAAGAGGCCGGTGCCGCTACGCTGAATGAGCGCAGTACTGCTCTCATGCAAGGTTTCGACCTGCTGCAACAGGCTCTCAAAGCCGACACTGTTCCTGAGATCGACAAGAAGACCGGTCAACCCAAACTTGACAAGAACGGCAACGTAAAGGTTAAGACCAAGAACTCGTCGAAGATTGTTACCATGCTCAGCGAGCACTTCAACGACATCGGCGGTATTGGCGACAATGCCCTCAACGCCCACAACTACGACCTGGCTTACCGCGCCTACAAGGCATACGCCGATCTGGCTGACGCTCCGTTCGCCAAGAAAGCCAATATCAGCATGCCTGATACCGTGAAGGGTCTTGTGCGTTTCCTCGAAACTGTTTCGGCTTATGAGGTGAAGAAATACGATGTCGCTTTTGAGGCAGTCAACCAGGCCATCGCACTGAACTATCAGGAGAAGGAACCTCAGTTGATTACTTACTACAACGCATGTATGAGCACTATGGTTCAGCCTTTGGTTGACGAAAAGAAGTATGACGAAGCCCTCACTCTGATCGATGGCGCTATCGCCAAGTTGCCCAACGATCCTCATCTGTTGCTTCTCAAGGGCTCGGTAATCGAGAACAAGAGCGGAAGTGAGGAGGCAATGAATTTCTATCACAGAATCAGCGAGCTCGACCCCAACAATATCTACGGTTATTTCCACGAGGGCCGCTGCATCTATGAGAAAGCCATCAAGGAGATCAACGACAATCCTACCGCATCGTCGGCCGCTCTCGGCAAACTCGTTGGCGACAAGCTCGCCAAGTCGCGTGAACTCTTCATCAAGGCTCGTGACCTCGACCTCGAGAAGACCACCAACGCTCAAGAGTATATCGACGACATTGATTACAAACTGAATATGTACAAATAAGAACTCGCCATTGAGTTTTTGAACTGAATAAAATGCACTGTGCGGGTGACTGATTCGATAATTGGTTATTCGCACAGTGTCATTTAAAAACAGGATATAATAATCCGTCGATTGACGGGAATAAGCATGCCGATGAGCAGACTGTTAGCTATATTTTTATTTTTCTCTTTGTGCTGGACGATGACAATCGCTCAGCAACGTCTTGTAAATGAGGTAAAAAAAGACATTGAGTCGCAAAATATGACCGTCGAAAAGTATAAGGCCGCAAAGAAAAAACTGGCAGCAGCTCTAAGCAACGACGATACTAAACAAAAAGCCGAGACATGGTGGGTAGCGGCCGAAATCGACCTTTGCATCTATGATAAAGCGATGTCAATGAGATCGATAGGCAAGAAAGTTGACTCAAAAGAGGTTGGACACTCACTGATTGACGGCTATGAGAATATGATGCATTCGCTACGTCTTGATACGGTATATCAGAAGGATAGGGTAGGGAATATCAAAAAGAACAAGAACGGAACACCCCGTTTCACCACCAAATACAGCAAGCGTATAATGAAAAACCTGTATGGGCGTATTATCGATTTCAGCGCAGCCGGGGGAGAACTGTTCATAGCCAGCGACTGGGAAGGGGCATATAAAGCGTGGGATATCTACTGCAATCTGGCCACAGCTCCAGTTGCGGCACAATACAAGGTTAACGAACCCGACTCGGTGTTGGGGTATTATCGTTATTATCAAGGACTGGCTGCGCACCAGAATCAAAAATATGCCGACGCCATGGCCCAGTTCGGCAAGGCGCAATCGCTGGGTTACGTCAAAAAAGGAATGTACGACACATGGATTGAGGCTGCATCTAAACTACAGGACACAACCGAAATGGTCGCAGTGGCAGCTGTTGCCAACGACCGCTTCGGCAACCGCACGACGCAATATCTGCGCATACTCATCAACGACTGTCTTGGACGGAAAGACTATATAAAAGCGGCATCGTTGCTTAATGTGGCGCTCGAGAAAGACTCGGAAAATGCGGAGTATTACGACCTAATGGGACAGATAGTTGAGCGTGTGAATAATATTAACGATGCGCTGCCTTATTACCAGAAGGCAGTTGACATCGACCCGAGCTACGCTCTTGGCCAGTTCAACCTGGGCAACGCCCTCTACCGTAAGACCCAATTAATGGACAATCTAACAGATGAGAATGCCCGAGAGATGTACACTCAGGCAATGGGGCATGTCGAGAAGGCCTATCAGTTGGGCTTGAAAAGCGAGGAAGTAAAATTGGTGCTGTCGCGTCTCTACTACCTTCTTGGCAGCGACAAAATCGACAGTCTATAATATATATAGGTGTAACGTTTATGGCATATTTCAACGAAAAAGAAGCAATACAGTTGAAACGTCTCTCTCGACGTCTCACACATCGGCTTGCCGGCTCAGTCACAGCGCATGATTTCACATTGGTGAGGAAACTTATTACCGATGGTGTTGAGCGGGGGTGCTATAACCGCGATAAATACGGCATCAATCCAGTGATACGTTCGCTTCGCACCGCCATTACACTGGCCGAGGAGATTGCCCCCGACCGCAATATGACCATAACCATACTCCTCTACAACTTGTGTAAGGCCGGAAAGAGCCTTTCGCTCGATGACGTGAAGCGTCTTTTCGGTAACGATATAGAGCGGCTGGTGAGAGGTATGCTCAAAGTGGCACAATTATATACCAAGCAGGCCAGTGTCGAGGACGACAATTTCCACAAACTGCTTATTTCGCTGGCCGAGGATTTGCGGGTAGTCATCATTATGATTGTGGACCGCCTGGCGTTGATGAAGGAAATAAACGGCCATCACGATGAGAAATTTGTGCGTGACATCTCTCTTGAGTCGAGGTACCTATACGCTCCTTTGGCACATCGCCTCGGTCTGTACAAGATAAAGAGCGAACTTGAAGACTTGTCGCTGAAATATCTCAACCGCAAGGTGTACAACCAGATTGCAGAGAAACTGCATGAGACTAAGCAGGGACGTGACAGATATGTCAACGACTTTGCAATGCGAATTCGTGAAGCACTTGAGAAAAGCGGAATGAAATTCGAAATCAAGGGCCGCACGAAGTCGATAAGCTCAATCTGGAACAAGATGAAGAACAAGGACGTGGACCTCAACGGCGTTTACGATTTGTTCGCAATCAGAATCATCATCGACACCGACAAAGCCAATGAGAAAAAGGATTGTTGGATAGCTTATTCCATTGTCACCGATATATATACAGCCAACGTGTCGCGTTTGCGCGACTGGATTTCCATCCCCAAGAGCAACGGCTACGAGTCGCTTCATATAACGGTGAAAGGCCCTGAAGACAAGTGGGTTGAGGTTCAGATACGTTCCAAACGCATGGACGAGGTGGCCGAGCGCGGACTGGCAGCACACTGGAAATACAAAGGTGTGAAAAGTGACGCGGAGGCCGACCGCTGGATGAATAACGTAAGGGAAGTGTTGGAAGCTGGCGATCGCGGACCGATGGATATGATTCGCGATATGAACATCAACCTATACGAGAAAGAGGTGTTTGTGTTCACTCCTAAGGGCGATTTGTTCAAATTGCCTCAGGGCGCAACCTTGCTCGACTTCGCTTTCCATATTCATTCGCGATTAGGTAGCCAGTGCATAGGGGGTAGGGTAGACGGGAAAAACCAGAAACTGAACTATCGGCTCAAAAGCGGCGACACAGTGGAAATCCTTACGTCCTCAACGCAGACTCCACGTCTCGACTGGCTCAATCTTGTGGTCACCAGCAAGGCCCGCAACAAAATCAAGCAGGCCGTGAATGAAGCGCGCAACAAGAAAGCCGACATAGCGCGCGAGCTGATACAGCGGCGTTTCAAGAACCGGAAGGTTGAACTCGAAGATGCTGTGATGGCTAAGGTCATTGCCAAGAGAGGATATAAGAACACCATCGATTTTTATGTTGATGTTGAAGAAGGTAAGATTGAGGCCACACAGGTTCTTGACGATTATCAGGCTATTTCGCAGCACCTCGCCGACATCTCGGCGGGAAAGTTGACCAGCCACGAGACGGCCGAGAAATTTGTCTTGCAGCATCATGCTGACCGACACGAGTCGTCTTCCGACGATATACTCGTTATAGGCAACAATGTCAAGGGCATTAATTACAAGCTGTCGAAATGCTGTAATCCTATCTATGGCGATAAGATAGTAGGTTTTATCGCCAGCGACGGAGCCATAAAGATTCACCGTAGCGACTGCGGCAATGTTCGGCATATGATGGAAAGATATCCCTACAGATTCATTAAGACACAATGGAGTGGCAAACTCGGAAAGCAGTTCGCCGCCACAATCAAAGTTGTGGGCAGAGACGATATCGGTATTGTGTCGAACATCACTTCGGTAATAAATCGCGATGGCGATACCGTATTGAGAAATATTACAATCAACAGCAATGGTGGTCTGTTTGAGGGGTACCTTGTGATAGGCATCAACAGTCTGGATGATCTTGATATGCTGATGAAGAAAATCCGGAACCTGAAGGGCGTGAAAGATGTGCAGAGATCCTGAATAGTCAGTTAAAAGTAAAAAACTACTATTTTATAACGAAAAGGCACTAATTTATAATATATCTGCTGTTTTTTGTTGACAGAAAGCCGCATAGGTTGTAACTTTGCAGTGGTATTTAACGGAAGTGAATCACTAATTTAACAAAACATAAAACGAAACGGACATGAGAAAAATTCAATTCAAAGCTTTATTGGCGATCCTTACCATAGCAATGGCTTTACCCGCTTTTGTTGGTGCGGCGAACAAAGAAACCATGTACTACGATGAGGATGGTTATGTAGTGCAGAACAAGGGACAGGCAACGTATTACCGCGAACTCACAAAAAAGGGAAGCAAATATGAGGCTAAAGATTTCTACGTTACTGGCGAGAAATTCTGTTCCGGAACAATCGTAATGATTGACTACGACAACTATAATGGCACTAAATGGGACGGAAATATCAAGAAGTATTACCGTTCAGGCGAGTTGTTGTTCGAAGGCAAATACCGTATGGGCTATCCTGAGGGTGAGCATTACACATATTTTGAGCGTAAGAACAAGAACGAGAAGGAGTTACGGGTTAAATCGGTAAAGAGATACGACTTGCAGGGTGAACTCGATGGT
Organism: Sodaliphilus sp.; assembly: GCA_045112115.1. Taxonomy (GTDB): domain Bacteria; phylum Bacteroidota; class Bacteroidia; order Bacteroidales; family Muribaculaceae; genus Sodaliphilus. The sequence continues at coordinate 37,419 of JBGUHM010000047.1, forward strand.
CAAGCTGTGTCTTACTATGAAAACGGTAATATCGAGGAGTTGCAAACTTATAAGCACGGACTGGCTGATGGCGAGTATTTAGCTTATTATGAAGACGGTACGCTTAAGCGTAAAGGTGCTTACCAGAGTGATATGCGTCACGGTAACTTTATAACTTTTTACGAGTCAGGAAAAATGAAGGAAGTTGGTCGGTTCTACAACGACGAACTCGACGGCCGGATCTTAAACTATTATGAGTCAGGTATTATAAAGTCGGTTTTCAATATGCGTGACGGCGAGTTGCATGGCGACCGGTTCTTGTATTTTGAGAATGGGCAGCTGAGTGATCGCCAGCACTTCAAAGATGACAAAGCCGATGGCATGTGTGTGTCGTATCATGAGAACGGAATGATTGCCATAATTGGCACTTTTAAAAACAATGAGATGAATGGCACGTTCCGTTGGTTTGATGAGAATGGCAAAAAGACCGATGAAGGCAACTATGTGAACGGCAAGCGTCAGAACAGTAGCAACAATAACAGCAACAATCTGAGCAATAACCGTAATCGGAATAACAACTCACTCAACATCGACATGCGTCGTTTGTTCCCAAGTCGTAAGAAAGACAACAAGTAAATATTTAGTAAGTATAGAGGCCTCGGCTGTCAAACGACAGTCGGGGCTTTTTGTGTGCTGCTGTGGCAAAGCGTCCATTTGCTCCATAATTTATATTATGTTAAATTGGTTTAATGTGAACTACACTCTACTTTCTTTTGCGAAATCAAAGATGAGAATTGAGATTACTTGATATAGAATCTATATATATGTATTTAACTGAACACTTGTTAGGATCTGCTCCATCGTTAGCATCTGTATCTTCGTTAGAATCTGTCCCATCGTAAGCATCTGTACCTTCGCAATCTGTTCCTTTATTTGTCTCGATTTGTCTCAATTTGTCTCAATTTGTCTCAATTTGTCTCACTTTGTCTCAATTTGTCTCACTTTGTCTCACGTTTGAGACAATTATTCTCTTGATTTACAATGCGATGGGCTGAATTTGTCTCATTTTGTCTCACTTTGTCTCACGCTTGAGAGGGGTATTCTATTGGTCTTCAATGTAATAGGCTACATTTGTCTCACTTTGTCTCACTTTGTCTCACGCTTGAGGCAATTATTCTCTTGATTTACAATGCAATAGGCTAAATTTGTCTCATTTTGTCTCATTTTGTCTCACTTTGTCTCATTTTGTCTCACTTTGTCTCACACTTGAGACGGTTATTCTCTTGATTTATAGTGTGATAGGCTAAATTTGTCTCAAATCTCACGTTTACACTCCCCTACTGCCTATTAGATTTTTTGGTCTCTTGTTGTTATGTTTTGCTGATTCATTCGTATCAGTAATAAACGAACATGGGACTTGATTTGATTACATCCTCGTTTCTGGGTTTGCGCGACAAACTGCACCACATCGCATTGCAATATTTGCGGAGTGATGAGGATGTGCAAGACGCCCTACAGGATACTTGGCTCAAGTTGAGCGACAGCGATGTTGCGACATCACAGGAAGCGAAAAACAAACTCGTTGCCGTTCTCAGGAACACTTGTATCGACAGAATAAGAAAAGCAAAAGCTGTATCTATCAACGATATAGGTGTTAGTGAAATGCCCCATTACTGTGTCGATATCGAAGATGTTGAACATCTTGAACAACTTCTTCAACGACAGTTGACCCCTTTACAACAACGTATCTTCAATCTCATCGTTCACGACGGTTGTGATTATGGGCAGATTGCCGAACAGCTTTCGATGAATGTTGAGGCGGTGAGAATGAACATGTGTCGAATACGCAAAAAAATCAGTGAAACCTATAAAAAGTTGAACTATGAAACAAAGCGAAATGGAAATCAAGCTTGAAGAGTTGGAGCAACTGTGCTTGCTGTATCGTGACAGCCGACTTACGGTCCTGGAGGAAGCCGAGTTGGAATTCGTGCTATTGTGTTGTGACTACGACTCTCCCCTAATCAAAGAAACAAGAGACTTGATGGCGGTTTCACATGTTCTGAAATTGCGGGAGATTCCACATTCGCACAAAAGCCTACGGCAGTGGTTCGTGCGCGTTGCCGCTTGTCTGGTGATGGTTGCCGGTGTTTTTGGCGTCTATCGTTATATTCATCCCAATGTAAACGACAACTGTGTTGTCTATATCTCTGGAAAGAGGGCGAACGATGAGGTAGCCCGCAAAGTCGCAGAAGCCGATGTGGAAAAAATGCGTCGGTTCATGGTTGTTGTCAACAGGCAGAAAGCATCGGAGCAGGCTAAAGTAGAAGAATTCATGAATCATATAAATAAAACGAGATGAAACGACTGGTAATCATTATATTTAGCGTGATAATCGCTGTTTCGGCCTTTGCCAAACCGCCGAAACTCAATGTTGAGAACCTGTTTGACGGCCGCTTCAACAACACTAAGAACGTTACCGTTTCCATTTACCGGAACAATGGCAACTACTATCGCGGCATTACCGTTAAGAACAACCCTGACATTATACAGAAGATTGCCAATGCCCTGGAAAAAGATGTTCCTAAAGCATCGGACTATTCAAATCATCAGGGCGAGGACGGCTGGTACACATCGTTGCAAGTGGTCAACAACGGAGAAACTATCTATATAGGGTTGCAACGAGACCGGCATGGCGGTGGATTTTTCTTTATTCAAGGAAAGGAAAAAGCATTTAAATAACAATCAATCAGTAAATTATGAGCAGACTTTTTGCGGCTGTCATTATGATGGCTATGCTTCCTGTATCTCTTTTGGGGCAGGAACTAAACGATTCGACAGCAATTGATTCCATAGGTGACTACTGGAGTAAGGTGCTGGAACTTAACGAGGTAGTGGTTATGGGGTACCGCACGGTGCTGAAACCGGAACCTGACCGTATTGTCTATCTAACCAAAAACGACTCCTACGCAAAAGGATTGAACGGTATCGAAGTGTTGGACCGCATACCCCGCGTTTCGGTGACTGGCGACGAGGTTTCGGTCGCGGGCAAATCGTCGGTGAGATATATCGTCGACGGGCGTTTGTTGGAAATGCCTGACGATGCTGTCGCTATGCAACTGAAGAACCTTCAATCGTCGGGTATCGAGAAGATAGAACTGCTTACCACCCCTCCGGCAAAATATGGCGCCGGCACCAACGTGGCGTACATCAGCATCACCACACGCAATGAGTCGTTGGGCACACGCGGCAACTTGTGGGCGGGCGGAAATATTCGGGAGCAATTCAACTATTTGCTTGGAGCGCGTATATCGCACACCACTCGAAAGGTCGAGATTTCGGCTGATGCCAGTTGGAGCGACAACAAGGGCATCAATGATCTGGACCGAAATTATTCTTTTAGCGATTACGAAAAAGTGTCGAAACGCAGCAACCATTTCACTAACAGGACACTGGGTGCAAACGCACTCTTAAAATACAAATTCACCGACCGCATATGCGCCGGCGCCATTGTCAATTTCAGTTCCAACCGACTCAATAGTCAACTTAATGATGTCACAGTTGAACACGACATGGTTTTCAAATCGTATAACCATTCTCCGTCGCGACCTAATAATGCGTTGACGTTGACAGCATTTAATGATTGGCAGTTTGATGATAGCGGCAAAATGCTTAGTATTACATATAATTATTTCAACAAGTCGTCACGTTCGTTTTCCGACGTGCTGACCGAATGGACTGGCAATGAGTCGCATCTTTCAAATGAAGGGCACAACCGCTATCATATCCATTCAGTTAAACTTGACGCTGTTTTGCCGTTTGTCGGATTCAAGGTAGAGACGGGTGCGGCTTTCACCGGGATTGGCAATAATACAATGTTGAGAGTCAAGCGTTTCGAACTCGGCCAATGGATTGACGATTCTTCCCAAAGCAACCAGTTTGACTATGACGAGAATACAGCCGCTGTATATGTGGGTGCGGAAAGAAACTTTACCGACTCATTTTTCGCCAAGCTTGGGCTTAGATATGAGCATACCAGTGTTAATGGCCGTCAACATATTGGCTCCGTGAGCCATGTCAATAGTTACTCTTACGTGTTTCCCTCGTTGAGTATGAGCTGGAGCCCGTCTGGAGCGGGGCAACTGGCCCTCTCCTACTCCATGGGAATCACTCGGCCGAATTTTGCTGACCTAAATCCGTTCCGTTACTATACCACAACAAGCGATTACGTAGCCGGTAATCCCGACTTGAAACCGGGCATCGCCCACAATGCCGAAATCAGCTACAGCTACAAGGGCGTCTATGCCGTGTTATACAACTCTTACAACCACAACTCGATAAGTTATGTGACACGATTCAATGGCGATGGCAGTCAGCAGACTGTCCCAGAGAACTGTGTCGACAACAATAAGGCCGGCCTCTATGCCTCCTACTATAGAACAATACTTGACTGGTGGAACATCAACGTTGGGGCCGAGGTGTTTCACAACTATGCCAAATCGCGAATCGATGATTTCAGAGAACTTGACCAAAGCGATTGGAGCGGCAAACTTGAGCTAAATACATCGTTTATGCTCACCCGTCGGCATAATCTTATTCTCAACCTGCGCTTCAGCCACTATTTCCCGTATAACGAGCGCATGATACATTATGAGTCGATGTCGCTGATTGGCTGCGAGCTCCGATATATGTTGCTTGACAACCGCCTTACGCTGACGGCTTCGGTGAATGACCCGTTCGGCTGGAATATTACCCGCTCCACCGCCTATTATAAAGATTACACAATCAAGACCCGCAACAATATCCATTCACATGCTGTTCAGTTCCGAATCTCTTACACATTCGGAGGCAACAAGGTCAATAATGTCTACCGCGACACAAAGGAACGCGAGTCTTCCCGCTCCTACTGACTTCTACCCTACTTCATCTTCATTTGTTTGACGCGCCTTCCTGTTGAGGCGCGTTTTTTGCCGCTTTCAGCCGAGATTTTGCCGTTTGAGAAAAGTTGTGGTGAAGATAAATATAACTGCGGAACGGCCGTTTTGGTCGCTCCGCAGAGGTATAGTGTTTATTGTTGATTGTTCTACTGTCCGGCGAGGAATCGTTGCGCGCCCATGGCTCGCATCTGCTGGCTGTTGTTTAGGATTTTCTTTTTTCGCACAGTGTAGAAAATCCAGCTGCCGACAAACCCGAGACCTCCTATTATGGCGAACGCCCATCCCAGTTCGCTTACCGATTGGCTTTGAGAGAGTATCAAACCAAGGATTCCGAGGATAGCGGTAACCCAGAACAGCCAGTTGAACTTGTTGACGAATTTGCGTTCGCTCTTGTCTTCCGGGTTGGTAAGGCGTTCCTGGCGTCCGGTGCCGTCCATGATAAAATAGTACTTCTGCTGCTGGTAGTTGTAGTATACGAACCAGAATGGAACAAGCACGAGCACGCCCCGTTGAGCGAGATCGACCGCGACATTCTTCTGCAGGTCGCTCACGTCGCTACCGGCTTGCTGGCGTATGCCGTCGTCGGCAATCTTATCGGCCATTGCCTGACCGTAACGGCTCCAGATTATTTCCGGGTCGGTGTTCACGGCCAGCGTGGTGAGGTTGGAGTCGGGGTCGTTACCAATGATGGCGGGGTTGTACATTTGAGTAGAGTTCACCGTATAGGGGAACGTGGCTGTGAAGGCCTTGAGCTCTTCGGGGATGTCGTCGCCTTCATAGGCCAGACACAGGAAGGAGAAATTGCCGAAGGCATTGCCGTTGACATAGCGTTTGCGCGAGCGTCGAGTGCCGTTGTCGTCGTAAGTCTCCCTCACGTTGCCGCTCCATGAAGCCTGATAACGGCCTTCGTAGAGGTACATAGGCAGATAGGCCTTCATGGTGTCGTCGGCATGCAGGTAGTCGAAGACGTCTTTCGGCACATAGGGCCGACGGATAAGCGCGTTCACCAGATGCTGGCCGAAGTCTTCCTCACGCGTGGTGAAAGGAATAATGCGCTCGGGCTGCTTCATCGATTTCTGCACCGCGATGGCATTGGGGTTTCGCAGCATGGTGTGGCAATACGGGCATTCGACCTGTGTCTTAAACTCGTTGAATGATGTGATGTTTGCCCCGCAGTTGGGACATTTCACTTGTTGTAATTCTAATGTTGCCATATTGTGTTATTCGTTTGTTTGATTGTTTTCGTTCTCGGTTTGTTTTTTTGCCTCTTCAAGCTGTTGGCGGTCACGCTCAAGGTTCTTGCGGGTATGATCGTTCATCAAATATCCTGTGAGCAGCACAGCCATGGCCAAGGCGAAGAGCACGACCTGTGTGATAAGCGCCACAATGTAAGCGGTGTCGCTTTTATACCACCAGAACAGGAAAATAGCGGCTACGACACATTCTACAATAAAATAAAACGTTGCCACAGCTACGAGCGACCAACTCAAGACTTTTTCTTCCCCATTCTGCTTATTGAGCAGAGATGGCAGCAACAAAGTGAGAAAGGCCACATGGAGGAAAGCGTAAGAGACCCATCTCGTGGCATTCATCGACCCTGTGTCAACCAGCAGGAAGAACAATACATTGAACACCAAAGGGAATAGCAGCATCAAAACTATCGATGCGATTGTTGTACCTTTCATAATAGTTGGGTTTAGAGGTTGGCAAGAACTTCACGTTTCACAGCATCGTATTCGCTTTGCTCGATGAGCCCGGCGTCAAGTAGTTTTTTCAGCTTAGCCAGTTTCTCCATCGGGTCGTCGGCCGGTTGCTGTGCAGGGGCGGCGGTTCCCGCGGCTACACCCGCCATGGCACCTGCAGCCATACCTGTAGCCATTTGCTGTCCAGGGATAGGCGGTTGCTGTCCAGGGATAGGCGGCTGCTGTCCGTGGATAGGTGGTTGTTGTCCATAGGGCTGCTGGCCGTAAGGCTGCTGTCCATAGGGCTGTTGTCCGTAAGGCTGCTGTCCATAGGGCTGCTGTTGTCCATAGGGCTGCTGGCCGTAAGGCTGTTGTTGTCCATATGGGTTCTGGTTTATGCCGCCGAATGTGTTGGCAGCCATCTGGCCGAAGGCACCGCCAGCGGCCATACCCATGCCCATACCCATGCCCATACCGGCCATGCCGCCTACTTGTCCCTCGTTGGTGCTTACGCCGTGAGCCATGTCCTGCATGATTTCCATGCCTTTGATGGTCTGGTAACCGGCGCCCATGAGGTCATACTCACGCTTGCGTGCGTAGGCGTTCTCGAGATGCTGACGGTTGGGGTCGTCCTCGGGGATGTCCATCGCCGAAATCGAGAAATTCTGCAGCTTAAGGCCATATTCACCGAGTATCTCGGCTATCATGGGGGTGATCTTTGTAGCGAAGGTGTCGAGTTCGGCGCAGATGCCCAGCAACTCCTCGCCGCTGTTCTTCAACCCTTTGGCGATAGTAGATTTAATCGACTGTTGGAATTGGTTTGAGAAATAACGTTCCAAATCGCCGGGTTTGAGTTGGTTGAGATTCGAACCTACAAGTTTGGTGATAAACTTGGCGCTGTCGTCAATCATTATTTTATAAGAGCCACGTGCCTTGATGCTGGTGGCTATGCCTTGAACCGGGTCGCGCAACTGGATGGGCGAGTCGGTACCCCAGAGAATCTCTTGAGTGTCGCTCTTGCGGATGAAATACACGAAGCAGTTGAACGTGGAGATGCCACCGCTGAGCATGTTGCGCAGGCGGCTCAGGAACACGTAGTTCTGCGTTGAAAGTATATATCGTCCGTTGGTGAAAATCTGCTGAATCTCACCGTTCTTCACAAATACGGCCTCTTCGCCTGGGTTGACTGTAAGCACCGAATGGGTGTTGAAGTCTTCTTCCGGTTGTTTCCAGACGAGCACTCCTGCAGGTCCTGAATTTTTCAACGACTCCAAGATGTGTTTCTTTCCACCTTGGTAATTGGCTTCATTTGGATTGCGAAATAAACTCATAGTTTCTATCTTGTTTTGTTTGTAATGATATCAAATTGTTGCTTTCAAGTTTGCAAAGATAATGTCTTTTGACGAAACGGACAAGAAAAACGGCGTTTTTTTACTCTTTTGGCGGTGCAGGCACCAGCCGGCCGCTCAATTCGTAAAGAAGGTAGATGGGGAGGAATACCACGGAGAGTGTGAACGGGTCGCCTGTGGGGGTTATGATGGCCGCCACCACCAGCAACACCACTATGGCGTGCCGGCGGTATTCCTTAAACATCCCGCGGTGGAGAATTTCCAACTTGCCCAACAGCCAGCACAGCAGCGGTAACTCAAAGACCACGCCCATGATGAAAATCAGTGCAATAAACGTGTCCATATAGGAGTCGAGCGAAATCTGGTTGGGCACCATGTCGCTTACGTGATAGTCGGCAAGGAAACGCAGCGTTACCGGAAACACCACATAATATCCCACTGCCACTCCGATAAAGAACATAATCACCCCGAAACCGAAGGCGGTACGCACCCCTTTCTTCTCATTGGGGTAAAGCGCAGGAGACACGAAACCCCACAGAAAATAAAGAAGCAGCGGGAAGGTGAGCACGATAGCCAGCCAGCATGATGTGCTGATGTGGATAAAAAACTGCGAGGCCAGTTGGATGTTGATAAGGTTTACCTTGAAACCTTCGGTGGAGAAGTCGGGGCCGTAAGGAATGGCCTCGGTGATTTTCTGGAACAGCCTGTATAGAGGGAAATCGCCGCGACAGGGCGCCAGAATCACGTTGTCGAAAATGTCGGGCATAAAAGCAAACAGAGCCACGGCCGCGATAATCACGGTCACGGCTATGCGAATCAGAACCCACCTGAGTGCTTCCAGGTGGTCCCAGAACGTCATCTCTTGAAGTGGCCCGTCGTTGTCTGCCATTGGACGAGAGTGTTATTTCTCTTCTTTCTTCTCGTCCTTCTTATTGTCGACAGGAGCCTCAATTTCCTCCTTTATTTCGTTGAGGCCGTCCTTGAACGAGCGTACGCCTTTCCCCATCCCTTTCATCAGCTCAGGAATTTTCTTGCCACCGAACAAAAGCAGAATGACGAAGGCGATAATGAGAATTTCGGCCCAGCCAAGGTTCTGGAATAAAAGTAAAATCGTATTCAGCATAATATAATGTTGCTTTGTTTTGAAATATCACCGCAAAGGTAATGCAAAAAATTGGTATTAGAAAAAAAATGTGTAATTTTGCGGCCAAATTAGCAGAAATAACACTTATAATTATAAAATATCAACAAAGAATGAAAGCATTTGTATTTCCTGGCCAGGGAGCGCAGTTCGTTGGAATGGGTAAAGATCTCTATGAGAACAACGCTCTGGCACGTGAAATGTTTGAGAAAGCTAACGAGGTTCTGGGATTCCGTATCACCGACCTCATGTTCGACGGTACCGAGGAAGACCTTAAACAGACCAAGGTGACGCAACCTGCCGTGTTCCTCCACAGTGTGATTCTGGCGAAGACATTAGGCGACGAGTTCAAGCCCGACATGGTTGCCGGTCACTCGCTCGGAGAGTTCTCGGCGCTTGTAGCCGCTGGTGTTCTGCCGTTTGAGCAGGGTCTCAAACTGGTTGAGACACGCGCTTTGGCCATGCAGAAGGCATGCGAGGCCGCTCCGTCGACCATGGCTGCCATCATCGGCATGAACGACGAGCAGGTGGAGGAAATCTGCTCTACAATCGATGGCGTTTGTGTCCCCGCCAACTACAACTGTCCGGGTCAAGTGGTGATTTCCGGTAGCTTTGAGGCCATCGACGCCGCATGTGTTAAGTTCAAGGAGGCTGGCGCT
>JBGUHM010000048.1:0-32045 GCA_045112115.1 Sodaliphilus sp.
TTACAGAGTTGGGTATGGAGATAGAGGAAAGACTTTCGCATTCCCCAAATGCACTGTCACCGATATGGGTCACAGAGTCGGGGATGGCAATGGAGGACAAACTTTCGCATCTCCAAAATGCACGGTAGCCGATATGTGTCACGGTGTCGGGGATGGTGATGGAAGACAAACGTTCACATCCCTCAAATGCATAGTTGCCGATATGGGTCACATTATCGGGAATGATGAAATTTGAAGCGTCTTTATTGAAAAACGACATAATAGTTTTTTTCCCCTTCGTATATAAAGCTTGCTCATCAGCCTCAAAGAAAGAACTTTTACATATAATCTTACAGATACCTCTACCAGCGAAAGGATTTGCTCCGATATGGGTCACGGAGTCGGGAATGGTAATGGAGGACAAACTCTCGCAGTCGCAAAATGCTCTCTCTCCGATATGGGTTACTGAGTCAGGGATGGTGATGGAGGACAAACTTTCGTCAAACATAAAGTGAAAAGCCCTATCACAAATGACCTTCGTTCCTTGACGAATATGAAATCCCTTCATGTATGGTCCTTCAAGCAACCGTAACCCGTCGGCGCTGTAGAGTGCGCCGAACTCGTCCTTTACTCCATTTTCCCAGTCCTCTTTTGTCACTTTGGTGGAGAGTACTATGGCTTCGGGCTTTTTCGGTTTGGGAATCAGGAACGCGCGGAAACTGACGTTGCCGAGCGATTGCTGGGCGTGGGCGAGGTGATACAGGGCATACAAGCGTTCAAAGTCGGCGTTTTGGAGCAGACAGCTCAGACTTTGATGGTTGCCGCTGTTCGACGGGGCGCGGTGGTCGCGCTCGGTCAGCAGCAGGGTGTCGCCATCCTGGTTGGCGAACAGCCCGGGGTCGTAGGCGATGGCGGAAAGCTGCATGGCGATGGCGGCCAGCGAGAAGTCGTCGATGTGCTCGTTGAAGTCGGCAGCGGTGCGCGCCGGGTGACGGTAGTCGGGAGAACCCAGTTCGCGCGCCTGCTGGCCCTGCATAGCGGGTACGAACATCCCGTCGTAGTCCACCAGCACCAGCGAACCGTCGTCGCGCGCGAGGATGTTGTCGGGCTTGAGGTCGCCGTGGGCGAACGGCTGACTCATCAGCCATGAGGCCATACGGCAGAACTGATAAGCGATCAGTTGCAGTGAATACTCGCTGCCAAGATGCTGCCTGACCCATTTGTCGAGCGTCACGCCCTCCACCCAATCCATCAGCAACACTGGGAACTCGGTCTCGTTGCTCGCTGTGGTGTCGACAAACAACTCTTTGTCCAAATATCGGATAGAAACGAGATAATCGCTCAACACATATTCCAACTCATCGGAAATGAGGCGATAACTTGCGGCGCGCTCAGGCTGGTCTTTGATAAAACACTTAAGCGCATAGTTCTTCTTCGTCTCGACATCCTGCACCTTGAACACCACAGCGAAGTTGCCGACACTCATCACGGGGATGCCACCTCCATCGAGCACCGGGCGCAGCCGAGTCAAGGTAGCAAAGTTGTCCTCAGCATACTTGATAGCTTCAATATATTCAGTAACAGTTGGGTATATCATATCAGAAAGACTTAGGTTGATGAAACAAATAAAATGTCAGCAAACAGCACAAGAATGCTGCCATGGCTTTTTTCTTTTAGAATCAATCAGTGTCATTTTCAATCATTATATATATCTATAAATACTAAACGACTCTCGATTTGTTGTTCTAACTCATCTGGGAGCAGTTCACTTTGAATTAGTTTCTCTAAAAGAGACTTTAGTGGCGTAGCCAACCCAATTCTACAAGTAATTTGGTCACAATACAATTCAACACCTAGTCCAACAAACTGTTCTTTATGTTCATGAAAGAATAACATTATATGCCCTATTTCATGTGCAAGTGCGGCAAACAATTCTAACTTCGTTAAACACAATTGACTTAATGTATCTATGTTAACGAAGATTTCAGCATATGTTGACGAAGCCCTGCCATCTTTACAGTTAATATGGCATCCAAATGCATCGTATCTTTCTAGACGAATCTGTTCTTTATGTTTTGACTCGCTATAAACCGAAACAACTATTTGGAATTTGCTTAATAATGGACATATGTTAATGGTCTTTTCAGCATATTCCGAATTGAAACAATCAATAGTTTTAATACCAGATGTGTTATTTAATAGCTTATACATAGGTTATGTAATATTTATTTCTTCAGAAATATAGTCGTGCATATAGTGCATCAGCAATTTTTTGAAATTATACTTCATGCCCTTTGGGACAATAATCTTCTTAAGATTAAAACACCAATAGAAAGCCGTTTCATCAATAAACTCAATATCACAATGCAACTTTATGGTTTCGAATTCACTACCAAAAAAAGCATTCGCCCCGATAGATTTTATTTCAGTTGGTATTTTTAGAGTATTGTCAACTCCCCAATATGAGATTATCTCATTTTTTGAAGTGTCAATAAGCATGAAGTCACGAACTATATAAAGATCTGAATGCGAAATAATGTTATATGTGATAGCCCTGGATTTTCCTAGATTATTAACAACGGTAGCAGAGTTGATGAAGGGGTTATCATCTATTTGACTGACTGAAGATGGAATTATAAGAGTATTAAAATTTCTTGAACAAAACGAGCTACTACCAATTGTTTCTATTCCATCTGGTATGTTTATGACTTGATCTTGGCCGAAGTAAAATACAAGTTTTTTACGGTCAGCTGAAAGTAGATATTTGCCATCGATGACAAAATGAGGGGAATCGCATTTAATCGATGTTATACTTCCACAGAATGGGTTTTCCCCTATGAACTCAACCGATTTTGGAATATGTAAATGGGTTAGGTAATGACCATCAGTCTCATCGTACTCGTCAAAGAAACATTCATCGCATATGACTTTTGTTCCCTCTTGTATCTTATAGCTATCACCATTATTATAGCCATATGAAATCATGCGTTTTTTTTCATCATAGCTATTGTACTCTTCACCTGGGAATGAGATGGCATTATCCCTATCATCTGGCAGTACTGTCGTAATCTCCAATCTTTGCAACATCTTTCTATAGCCTATATTTGAGTCATAGAGAAGATTAAAGATTATCTCATTGTTTTTAATATAAATATGTTTAAGGTTATCACAATGTTCAAACATTGTATATGGGTGACGAATCTGCCATAAGTTTTCTCGCAAAATAATGTATTGTAATCCTCGACATCCCCAAAAGCCATAATCTCCGATGCTTATAACGCTTGTTGGGATGTCAACAACTTTGATATTATGACCATCTTTGAAAGCGCCATCACCAATTATTTTTGTTCCTGCTTTAATCTGGAATATCTCTTGTTCGTCAAACACAGCAACAAGAGTTTCCAATCGCTTGTGATAAAGTCCCCCTTTATGTGTGAAGAAATAATTATCTGATTTACAGGTAATTGAGCGCACCCCTCTACCTTTGAAATCCCTCTCAAAAGGATTTCCAATTATTTCATTCAAATGGGTAGGAAGTTCAAGAGTTCTTAATGATGGACATTGCATAAAAGCATCTTTGCCAATCCTTATAAGATGTTTTGGGAGAACGATGTGATTTAAATGTTGACACGCGTTAAAAGTCATTTCCTTGAGTTCCAAGATATTTTTCGGCAAGTGTAGTGTCTCTAAACTTAGACATAATTGAAAAGCACATTGACCGATAGATATTACAGATTCAGGTATTTCTATATTCTGTAAATTATTACAATGGTCAAATGCGTAGTCACAGATGTGTGTCACACCATTTGGAATGGTAATGTTCACAAGATTTGACATCCCCGCAAACGCGTAATTGCCAATCTCCGATAGTTGGTTGAAAGTCACACTTTGGTCTGCTCCGAAGTATGAGATTAACTTATCAGACCATTTTCGAAACAAGCAACTATCCTTGATAACAAATTCATCAGACTTGTTGATAACAGTTGTTATCCCACTATTAGCAAATGGATTATCACCTATACTCAACAATGTAGATGGTAGCTCAATCGTATTTAACTTATAACAGCCATCAAATGTCAAGTTGCCCAAAGCTAAAATCCCCTCACAAAGCTCAACTTTTTTAAGACTAGAGCCGTTATCACCAGACGAGAACACACGAGTCCCCATATACCTGATATTGCCCTTTATTGTGATAGACTCTAAACCTTCACCCATGAATGCATCGCTGCCAATAGATTTGACGTTTGGAGGAATTACGATATTTTCAAAACTACAATAACAAAAGGCTTCATCTCCGATAGAAATTAAACTAGAAGGTAAGGTCAAATTTGGGCAATCAATTAAATAAAAGACACCATCACAGATTATTTTAACACCTTCTCGAATACAATACTGAGATTTTATATCAGTAGCACTTAGTAGTTTTAAACCATCATTCGTATAACGAAATCCAAATTCGTCCAGGAAACTATTGTCTTTATCATAATCAGTACTTTTTGTTTCGTAACAAAACATCTGACTATTCAGCTTAAGCTTTCGACAACCATAATTCTCTTCTTCATAGCTCTCTAATAATTCAATAAATCGAGATTCAGAGTAGATGTCAATAAATATGTTGCGAAGATTTATGCAGCCTAAAAGCCCATTGGCATTTATGTGCATTAAAGAATTTGGGAAGTGAAGGGTTTCAATAGAATTTCCTTCTATCCAAACTGAAGGGTCATCGTCCGCACCGACGAAACTCTCAAAAGCATCTTCCCTAATTGTTTCACATCCTTCAATAATGTAATACTCTTTCAGATCGGAATTGATGGGAAAATGGAGTAGGGTTTTCCTATCTTTAGTATAAACTGCGCCATAAGAATCTTCGTATAAATCGCTAATGGGGTTAAGGTTAATTATTCTCCCCTCCCAATCCTTATTAAGTCGATAAAACGTAGAATTCTTTTCAACATAAGCAAACAATGTGTCGGAATGTGGTCTTACTGCGTAATCTTGAATAGTTGAAGTATTAGGATAAAGGCGCAAAATGGATTTAGATGATTCATGAATCTTAATAAGTTCAGTATGGTCTGCAGAAAACAAGCCATATTCATCATCAATAAAGTTTGGTGAAGCTGAAATAAACCGTCTAACTCTGTCAGGAAACACATTCTCACCTATCACTGATAATGAATTAGGTATTATTATGATAACATCATCATCCAAATAATTTAAAGATTCATCACATAATATTTCAATACCATGTCGAATCTCAAATGATAATGATCGTTGTATGTAATCAGGATGTGCTTCAAGTAGTTTTCTCCCATCAAAACTATAGCGCACCCGTTCTATTGTAAAGGAATTATTTAAATCAAAGTCTGTGAACTTAGTGTCATCTGTAAAGAAGGTTTCTATAATAGAAACAATCGTTGACTTATCTAAATGATTATCAGATAGGGTCAGTAGATATATTGATAACATTTTACCACATACAGTCCCCATCGAGTTTTGTAAGATATTATTAATAAGCTCACTTTCGTTGGGTTTTAAATGGTCTTGCTCTGATATGAAACACAAATCGCGCTCAAAGTCAGAATTGGTTTTTTGGGCAATGTACGAAAGTGACAAGGCAATTGATGCAATGGCAAACACATCAATGCTGTCATTAAACTCATCATGGCTTCTTTGAGGATGACGAAAATCTGGAGAACCTAATTCCCTTGTTTTTTCCCCTGTCATTGAAAGAACGAACATGCCATCATAATCAACTAGAACAATTGTTCCATCCTCACGAATCATAATATTATCAGGCTTTAGGTCTCCGTGAGCAAAAGATTGTTTAAGCAACCAAATTGCCATTTTGATGAATGCTCCGAATATATGATGAATTGCATAGATGTCATCCGAATGTGCTATAATATAGTTATCCAGTGTCTTGCCTTCCACCCAGTCCATCAGCAGGACGGGGAACTCGGTCTCGTCGGTTTGGCGGGTGTCAACAAACAGTTCGCGCTCGAGGAAGCGGATTGGTGTGAGGTATGGCGAGTCTACTTTTGCAAGCTCGTCGGCGATGAGTCGATAGGCTTCAACGCGGCCTTCCTGCTCCTTGGTGAAGCATTTAACGGCATGGAGTTTGCCGCTCTCGGGGTCCTCCATTTTGAACACCACGGCGAAGTTGCCGCTCGACATCACCGGCGCCCCGTCGTCGCCCAGCACCGGCCGCAGGTGGCTCAACTCGTCGAAGTTCTCCCCGGCATCCTTTATCGCCTCAATATACTCAGTAATCAACGGATAGTTCATAAGGCAAGTGTTTTAAATCCAGAATTTGAACATGGTAGTAGTTTTTTTACAGGGTGGGCAGGGGGGCGGTGTGGAGGGCGAAGGCTTCGGCGGCCTGGCAGCGGGCCTCGATGCCGCGGAAGCGTTCCATGGGGGTGTGCCAGCCGTCGTAGATGGGGTCGAGGTTCTGGCTCTTGTGGCACATGCATGCTTCGCGTTTGCGCTGCTGCACGGCCGAGATGTCGACCCAGTGCGTTGGGCGGAACATCTGTGTCTGCTCGCCTGTCATCACCTCGAAGTAGTAGAGTTGGAACCGTCGGTCGAGGCGGCGCCAGGCGTCGAGCACGAGTGTGCCGCACACGGCGTGGTCGCGGTGCGCGTCGATGGGCCAGTGGGTGAGCACCACGTCGGGATTCTCGCGGTCGATGAGTTCGCGCATCTCGCGGTAGCGCTCTAGGTTCACCTCGGTGCTGCCGTCCACCTGGTTCATGAAGATGTGCCGCGCTCCGGTGAGCGCGCACGCGGCCTCAGCCTCTTTCACACGAATGGCCGCGGCCTCGTCGTGGCTCTTGCCGGGGATACCGGCCTCTCCGCGGGTGAGGTAGACGCTCACCACGTCGTGTCCGGCGTCGGCGAGCAGGCACATCGTGCCGCCGCATCCGGTCTCTGGGTCGTCGGGGTGTGCCCCGATTACAAGTATCTTACGTCGCTGCCGCTGGGGCACCTGCGCTCCTGCCACTGCGGGTATTCCGAGCACAGCCGCTCCCAACGCCGCCGTGCCCGCCATCTTCAACATTTCTCTTCGGTTCATATCATTACTTTTTTTGTGCAAATATACACTATTTTCGGTCAGGACGGTCGTTTTTTCGCAAAAAAGTAACGAATTTGTGGTTTTAACCACGAATTCGTTACAGCAGAAGACAACGAAAGCCGCCCGAAACAGGACGGCTTTCGCGTTGCTTTGTGTCGACTGTTGATTAGTCGACGTTGAGGTTGATGCGCTTCATGTCGGTGGCAACCAGAGTCTTGCTGGCTGCTGCCAGGAACTGAGCCACGGTCTCCTTGTTCTCGCCAGCCTCGTACTCCTGCTCGAGCAGTACGTTCTCGGCAAAGAACTTCTTCATACGGCCGTTGGCGATGTTCTGGATCATCTGCTCCGGCATGTTGGCCTGCTTGGCTGCCGCGGTCTCTTCCATGATCTTGAGGGCCTGGTCGACCTGCTCCTGAGTCATGTATCCCTTGCGGATAGCCTCGTCGCGGTGCTCCTCGGTCTCGCAGTAGTAGGTGTTGAAACCAGCCTTCTTCAGTGCGTTCTCAACAGCCTTCTTAACCTGCTCGGCCTTGGTCTTCTCGATAGCGACCTTGAGCTCGTTGTCGATCACCTCCTGCGGAATCTGCTCGCGGGTGGCTGCGATAGGCTTCATCGAAGCAACCTGCATGGCGATAGCCTTACCTACCTCTACGGAGACAGGCTCGTTGAACGCCACGATGGTAGCGAGCTTGCGGTTGAAGTGGTTGTAGGCCGACAGACCCTCGCCTTCGAGGCAAGCGTAGTCGCCGAGTTCCATCTTCTCACCGGTGATACCGCTGAGCTCGGTGATGTGCTCAGCCACGGTGTGACCGTCGTAGCTCAGAGCTGCGAGCTCGTCGGCGCTCTTCACGCGTGCTGCCACAGCCTCGTCGAGGATTCTCTTGGTCAGGGCGATGAACTTCTCGTTCGAGCCAACGAAGTCGGTCTCGCACTTGAGGGTGACGATTGCGGCGAAGTTGCCGTCCACCTTTGCGAAAGCGGCACCTTCGGCGGCGTTGCGGTCCTCGCGCTTAGCTGCGATGGCCTGTCCGCGCTTGCGGATCAGCTCGACAGCCTTGTTCATGTCGTTCTCGCTCTCGATCAGAGCTTTCTTACAGTCGACGATACCAGCGCCGGTCATGTCGCGCAACTTCTTGATATCAGCAATAGTTACTGCCATAGTTATTTAAGTTCCTTTTAAGTTGGTTATTAATAAACGGTTTGTTAATTACTCGGCGGCGGGAGCTTCCTCAGCGGCCTCAGCGGGAGCAGCTTCGGCGGCGGGAGCCTCGGCGGGAGCTTCCTCAGCTACGCGACGGCGCACGCGGGTGCGGCGGGGCTTGGCCTCGGCGGGAGCCTCTTCCTGCTCTTCGTCCTTGTTGTCGATTTTCTCGACCTTGCGCTCCTCAAGACCTTCCTTGATGGCGGCAACCATAGTGCCGAGAATGATGTCGATCGACTTTGAAGCGTCGTCGTTGGCGGGAATCACGTGGTCCACATTGGTGG
The DNA here is from genome assembly GCA_045112115.1 of Sodaliphilus sp. Lineage (GTDB taxonomy): Bacteria > Bacteroidota > Bacteroidia > Bacteroidales > Muribaculaceae > Sodaliphilus. Next base: position 8,540 of record JBGUHM010000048.1, read on the forward strand.
GATCGCTGTTGGTGTCGACGATAGCGAACACGGGGATACCCAGACGGTTGGCCTCGGCCACGGCGATGTGCTCTTTGAGAACGTCGATTACGAACAGAGCGGAGGGCAGACGGTTCATGTCGGCGATTGAGCCAAGGTTCTTCTCGAGCTTGGCGCGCTGACGTGTGATCTGCAGTTTCTCACGCTTCGACATGGTAGCGAGCGTGCCGTCCTTGTCCATCTTGTCGATTGAAGCCATCTTCTTCACAGCCTTGCGGATGGTGGGGAAGTTGGTGAGCATGCCACCGGGCCAGCGCTCGATAACGTAGGGCATACCTACTTCGATGGCGCGGTCGGCCACTACTTGCTTAGCCTGCTTTTTCGTTGCCACGAAGAGAATTTTCTTTCCCTGCTTGGCGATGTTCTTGATTGCGCTTGCGGCCTCTTCGATTTTGGCCTGAGTTTTATAGAGGTCGATGATGTGGATACCGTTGCGCTCCATGAAAATGTAGGGAGCCATTGCGGGATTCCATTTACGCTTGAGGTGTCCGAAATGACAGGTAGCGTCGAGTAGTTGTTCAAAAGTTGGGGTTTGCATAATTGTTTTTTTAATTTTTGTTGATGTTTACATTCGCTTTAATCAACCGGCGGGCAGCACAACCTACGGTGGTCCCGGCGGTTTGGATACTAAACTCTGTTGTTAAGCCGAGCGTGTAAATATCAAGTCTAAAAGTGAATAATCTGTATAGTACTTGATAAATATTAACGCTTGCTGAACTGGAAACGCTTGCGAGCCTTGGGCTGACCCGGTTTCTTGCGCTCGACAACACGCGGGTCGCGAGTCATGAAACCTTGCTTGCGGAGTGCGGACTTGTCCTCGGGGTTGATTTTCACCAGCGCGCGAGCGATAGCCAGACGAAGAGCCTCGGCCTGTCCCTTGTAACCGCCGCCATTGAGGTTCACCTTGATATCATATTTCTCAGTAGCCTCGAGGGTGTTGAGCGGTTGCTTCACCACATACTGAAGAATGCCAGAGGGAAAATATTCTTCAAGAGAGCGCTTGTTGATAGTGATTTTGCCAGTGCCTTCGCTTACGTACACACGTGCCACGGCTGCTTTACGGCGTCCTACTGCATTAATTTGTTCCATAATTTTCTGACAATCTTATTTGTTACTTAATCTTGTTGATATCAATCACTTTGGGGTTCTGTGCATCATGCGGATGGCTGTCGCCATTGTAGATGTGAACGTTCTTCAGCTGACGAGCGCCAAGCTTTGTCTTGGGGAGCATACCCTTGATCACCTTCAGGAACAGGGGGTGCATACCAGCCTTGATGTGCTTGTTCAGCGACTTGCGCTGGAGGTCGGCAGGCGAGAACGAACGCTGTCCGCCGGGATAACCGGTGTAGCGAAGATACTCTCTCGAGTCCCATTTGTCGCCGGTGAGCTTCACCTTGTCGGCGTTGATGATGATAACGTTGTCACCGCAGTCCATGTGCGGAGTGAAACTGGGTTTGTGCTTGCCGCGAAGTATCATGGCAACTTTCGAGCACAAACGGCCCAGCACCTGATCGGTAGCGTCGACCACTACCCATTCTTTCTGGATGTCACCGGCTTTCACCGAGACAGTTTTGTAACTTAAAGTATTCACTTTATAAAACCTTGATTAAATGTTTGTTAAATTGGCGCTCACGACCACTCCGGCAAGGCCAAATGCCCTTGTCGCCGCTTGCTGCCAGTGTTGATTTGGATAAAATCGGCTCGCAAAATTACAACTTATTATCGACGTGGCAATAACCGCCCCCTCCACGAAAGCGATATTTAATATAATTTAACTGTTTTTGCACTTTTTAACCTACACCTGTTGACGCAAATTCTCACAGATTTCTCAAAACTCCCCGGTTATCGCGCACACAGGTCGACGAACGGGCAATAAAAACAGGTGAAATGCTTTTTTTCTTTCTCAGTGGCGTTTTGCTTTACCACCACTTGCCTGAAAGGAATGTCGCGATCGAAGAAGTCGGCCATTTTGCTCTTGAACACTTCCCAAAAGCCTTCCACCGCGCGGTAATCCTCGATTGTCGTCTTGCCAAACTTCAATCCCGAGTTTTCAATATCCCGCATTTTATAAATCATAGGCTTGAGAGGACCTTGCGGCATTTTTTCATTCTGCTGCCGCTCCAAGTCATAGGCGTAGCAGTAAAGCATAAGTTGTAACGCAGCGTGCCGACGATCACGATATTTCGACTCGTCGAACAGTTCGTCGACATTGGAAAATTTCACCTCATCTCTGCCGGTCTTGTAGTCAATTATACGTATGGTGCCGGATCCGGCGATACGGTCTATACGGTCGACCTTGAAAGTGAAATTGAACTCACGGCCATCGTCCAAAGGCAAGCGAACACTATGGGATTGCTCACACTCCAGCACCTCCAGGCTGGCGCCATCGCCAAGCAAGTTGATGTCGTAGTCAAGCACCCGGTTGACATAACTGCGTATCGACTCGCTGTTGATCAGCGCGTCGCCATGCAGTTTCTCGTCAAGACGGTCTGCAGGTCGATGCAGGTAGAGTTCGTTCACCTTTCGTGTGATAATGCGGTCGCGTTCATTCTTTTTGAAGTTCTCTATATCGGCAACTGTCACCTTATTTATACCTCCCTCCACACTTTCGGGGTAATACAGCTCCTGCAGCGTGTCGTGCACGATAGTGCCAAAAATTGTGGCGGGCATAAAAGTGTCGTCGCGTTCCTGATCGCCCAAGTCCTCGACATATCGCAGATAGTACCACAACTGGCAGTTGAAAAAACAATTGATGGAGCTGGCCGAGAGGCACGCCTCTGAATCTTTGTCAAGAAAACGAGCGAGGTAAGCCATCGCATGGTCGTCCTTCGGAACTTCAAGGTCGAATGCAGCAGTCGGTTGAGGCGTGGCCTCATAGGGGATAGAAGTGAGACTGGACTTCAGTTCCCGACTGTAGATAAGCCTGAGTTGCTCCACGAACCTTGACGGCTCGTTACTGCCGACGCGCGACGACATGCTCGAGTCATAGACCAAAGTGACCTGCTTGGCGCGCGAAATAAGGCGGTAGAAATGGTAGCTCCACATGGCCTCGCTGTTTCTCGCGGTCGGCAGGTTGAACTCACGTCGCAGCGCGTCGCTCACGAACGACTGTTGACGCAAACGCCCAGGCAACACACGCTCATTCACCGAGAGAATTACAAGATGGTCAAAGTCGAGACAGCGCGACTCAAGCAGACCCATCACCTGCAAACCCTGCAGGGGCATTCCCTCAAATGGCACCGTCAGCGATGAAGTTACACGCTCAAGCAGGAAGAACACCGAGTCGGTGTTAAGTTTCGTCTTATGCCGCACAATTGCCGTTCTAATCTCGTTGATTGCCTTCGACATACGATTATAGAAAGCCGCTTGGAGTGGTATCACATCGGCTTCGCCCTCGCCGGGCTCGCTCACCGCAGCGTTCAGGCCATCTACAAAAGCCGCCAGCCGTTCGAGGTGATTGCCTATTGCGTCCGAGCTGATGTCCACTTCCTCAAACAGCACCGCTATGTCTTCTCCAGCGAAGAGCGACTGCGGCACGAAAAACAGTCGGTTGTTGTCGATTTCGGCGCTAATCCTCAACGCCAGCTTGCCGTAGTATCGCTTGATGATGGGATGCGACAGTACATCTTTCACATCCTCGCGGTAATATTCCCACTCGGTGTCGCTGTCGCGGCACGGCCGGGCGCGACGGTGGGCGAGCGCCACCAGGCGCAGCAGCGACGCAATATCGCTGTAACGCATCGAGTAGCCCATCGTCACGTTGAACGACTTGACTTCTTTCGGCACTGCGTTGAGCAGCGGCAGGAACAGCGCCTCGTCGGGCAGAATGATGGCTGTTCGGGCAGAGTTGAGAACGTCAGGGGCAAGTGTTCCTAATTGGTCGAAGGCCACGCGTGCCTGCGCGCTCACCGACGGTACGGGCGCCAGCGTCACCGGCGGCAATGTGTCCAACGTCTCGAGCATGAAATCGCCAGGCATGGGGAACATCTTCGAGTAGCCGTTGATGAACGTCGCGCCATCGTTGCCTACAATTTCGTTGGCTCTGGTGAACGCCGGGCTGGCGTTGTCCCAGAAAAACATCGCCTGGCCCTTTCTACGGGCCAACGACTTGAAGATTACCGTCTCGCTCACCGTGAGCATATTGAATCCCACCATCACCACGCGTCGCCACGGCAACCGCTCGATAGCGTCGCCGTCATGCAACGCCACAGCTGCGTCGCGGTAGATTTTACCCATATAAGTACGGCCGTCAAGCGCGTCGTTGAAACGCTCATACAGCTCGTATAACTGCTGCCAAAGCCGCAGGTAGCTCTGCTTCACATCGCTGTCACCGCCTTCGCTCGGGCGATAGTTTTTCCAGAACTCATCGTCGGGAGCCTCGAAGTGCATATCGAAATACTTCTTGAGCAGCTCGCGAAGATCTTCGTCGATATAGTTCGACGATATTTCGCGGTAGTCGCTTATGTTGGTGAACAGCTGGCGGGCATCGGCCATCGCCATGTCCACATCGTTGAAGTCGTGCAGGATAATGTTGCCCCATCTCACGAATTTGTCGAACTCATAGTCACCGTTGCCTCCTATCGATTGATAGCACTTGTAAAGCAAGAACAACGACTCCACCTGGGAAAGCGGACGGGCATCGACCAATCGCGATACAAAGTCGACCATTGTGGTGATGTGTGGCATGACCACTACCCTACCCTCGCACAGTTCACTCAGTTCGTGGGCGAAAAACGTGCCTGCGCGGCGATTGGGAAACACGAAACAGCAGTCGCTGAGAGCGATTTCGTCTCGCTCAACGAAATATTTTGCTACCTGATTAAGGAAAGAGGACATATTTATGTGTAAGAAATAAGCTTTAAGGATTAAGCAAATGGGGGGTCTAGTACTTGATTAGGATTGTTACCTTGATGGCGGTGTCAAACAGCACTATCTTAGCGTTGGCGTTGCCCTGGATATCGGTCGAGGCAGTGGTGAACAGTTCCAGCATCGGCTCGGCATTGTTCTCGTTGATGAACGGCGCGAAGCGGGTGCTGAACTGTGCCTCGTCGGCCGTCTGATAGTTCAGCGACGGCTCGTGAAGGTTATAGATGAAATTCTCGCGAACCATCCTTGCCGCATAGGCCAAAAAGCGGCGCGACTTCTCGCGCTTGTAATCGGCGATTTCGTCGCTCCATTCCTTCAGACCTTTGAGGTCACGCATATAGGCCTTGCGCATCAGCTCCATGAACTTCGCGTGGAACACCTTAGTCTCACTGTCGTTGCGCATGTTGTTCACCGCCTGAAGCACGTTGCCGTCGGCGGGAGCAGCCAGAGCCAGCGCATCCTGGGCGCTCACCGAATACTCACTCTCGAGATAGCGCGCCACGCAGTCGATGCCGGGCTTCACCATCTCCACGCGCTGGGTGCGCGACAGGATGGTGGGCAGGATGGCTTTCACGTTGTCGCTCACAAGGATGAACACGCTGTCGTCGCTCGGCTCCTCGATGAGTTTCAGCAGTTTGTTGGCGCAAGCCTCGTTCATTTTCTCGGGCATCCACATAATCAACACCTTGAATTTCGCCGAATAGGCGGCGAAACTCATCTTTCGCAGTATGCTGTCGCTCTCGCTTTGGTAGATGATAGGCTGAGCGTTGGCATTGCCCAGCAGCGACAGCCAGCGCTCGTAATCCTCCACCACGCCGCTGTCGGCGATAAACTCGCGCCACTCGCGAGCGAAATCCTCGCTCGTGGGGGTGTCTCCTTTCTTCACTATCGGATAGGAGAAAAAAGTGTCGGCATGGTTGAGCGACTGGTGCTGCAGACACGACGGACACTCGCCGCAACTGTCGCCGTCGCGACGGTTGGTGCAATGCAGATACTGCGCCGAGGCCAATGCCAGCGCCAGCTTCGGCACTCCAGGCTCACCGTGAAGCAGCAACGCATGCGGAAGCGTACCCGAGTCAATCATCCGCCTCACTTGCGCTATCGCCCGCTCATTCCCTACTATATCCTTGAAACGCATATATTATATATAATGTGCTACTGGTTATTCCGTGCAAAGGTACAAATTTTCCCTCAATGACGACTAACGAATAGCGAAAAAATGAGGCGACCGCGACAAAAGTGAAGAAAAGGGGGTTGTCCCTTTTTCTTCGCTTCACACTTCACAACTACAAACGCCTTGACTCCGTAGCTCAAAAACGTTTGTTCTTAAACGGGTGTGAAACGCTTGTGGTCTTGTGTCAAAGAAAGACGTATGAGGCACGTTAAGCGTCATCGGGCGGCGCGGATGTAGAGGAAGACGGCGATGATGGCGTAGACGATGTTCGGAATCCACATGGCCACACGCGGAGAGGTGTAGCCGCTGACGGCGAATGTTTGAGTCACGGTCATGAAAAGGATGTAGGTGAAGCTGAGAATCAGACCAACACCGATGTTGAGGCCCATTCCTCCCCTGACCTTGCGCGACGAGAGCGACAGCCCGATAACGGTGAGGATGAACGCAGCAGCGGCCATAGCGTAACGCCGCTCATATTCGAGCTCGAACTGCTGCAGGTTGGCAACACCGCGGTTCTTTTGTTTGGCGATGTACTCGTCGAGTTCGGGCGTGGTGAGCATCTCCTGGTCGTTCTGCGAGATTAGGAAGTCACGCGGCTCGATGCCCAGGGTGGTGTCGAGCGAGGCGCCGGTGGACATCTTCTCGGTCAGGCCGTCGAACTTGCGGATGGTGTAGTTGCTCAACTTCCAGCGGCCCAATGTGTCGTAGCGTACCTCCTGAGCCGTGAGGCGCGCTTTGAGCGTGGTGCCGTCGTACTGGTCGAGCGAAAAGCGGTATCCCCGCTTCATGTTGTTGTCGTAGCGCGACAGATAGGCCATGGTGCCGGGCTTCAACTGCAGTTCGATGTTCTCGCCAAAGTCCACGCGCTTGTTTTTCACCCAACGGTTCTTGTATTCAATCATCCTGACGTTAGCCGGCGGGATGACATACAGCGATAGCAACAGCGTGCCGGTGGCTATGATGGCGGCGCTCGCCAGATATGGCATGAGCAGGCGGCGGAAACTGATGCCGCTCGAGAGGATGGCGATAATCTCGCTGTGGTCGGCGAGTTTGCTGGTGAAGAAAATCACCGAGATGAAGACGAACAGCGGCGCGAACTGAGTGATAATCGACGGCAGGAAGTTCATGAAGTAGTCCAGCACCGTCGACTTCAGTGGCGCCGTCATCATGGCGTCGAGTTTCTCGTTGATGTCGAATACGATGACGATAGCCGACAGCAGCAGGATGGCGAACACGAATGTCCCCAGGAACTGCTTCATTATATAAAGGTCGAACTTCTTCATCGCTGTCAAGATTGCTGAGTTTTACAGACGCCGCGTCACCTCTTCGAGCATCGAGCGCTTCCATGTGGCGAAGTCGCCCTCGATGATATGTTTCCGGGCCTCGCCCATGAGCCAGAGGTAGAAGGCCAGGTTGTGGATGCTGGCGATTTGCAGCGCCAGGAATTCGCCGGCAATGAACAGATGACGCAGGTAGGCCTTGGAGTAGACGTGGTCGACCACCGACGGGCCATCTTCCTGCAATGGCGAGAAATCGTCGGCCCACTTGCGGTTGCGCATGTTCATGATGCCGTGGCGCGTGAACAGCATGGCGTTGCGACCGTTTCGCGTAGGCATCACGCAGTCCATCATGTCGACGCCGCGGTCGATGGCTTCAAGCATATTGGCTGGCGTGCCCACTCCCATAAGGTAGCGCGGACGGTCCTGCGGCAGAATCTCGTTCACAATCTCAATCATCTCGTACATCTTCTCCACGGGCTCGCCCACGGCCAGACCGCCGATGGCGTTGCCCTCGGCACCGAGGTCGGCCACATGGCGCGCGGCATCCTGGCGCAGGTCTTTGTAGACGCAACCCTGCACTATGGGGAAAAACGCCTGACTATGGCCGTAACGCGGCTCGGTGGATTTGAAATGCTTCCATCCGCGCTCGAGCCAGCCCTGTGTGAGCCGCAACGAACGCTCGGCATAGCGGTAGTCGCTGGTGCCGGGAGGACACTCGTCGAGCGCCATCATTATGTCGCTGCCTATGATACGCTGGATATCGACCACGTTCTCGGGGGTGAACAGGTGCTTCGAACCGTCAATGTGGCTGCGGAAGGTAACGCCCTCTTCCTTGAGTTTGCGGTTAGCTGACAGCGAGAACACCTGGAAGCCGCCGCTGTCGGTAAGGATTGGACGTTCCCAGCCGTTGAACTTATGTAGTCCGCCGGCGCGCTCGATGATGTCCATTCCGGGCCTCAGATACAGGTGGTAGGTGTTGCCCAGGATTATCTGAGCCTTGATGTCGTCGCGCAACTCGGCCATGTGCACGGCTTTCACCGAGCCCACGGTGCCCACGGGCATGAAGATGGGAGTCTCAATCAGTCCGTGGTCGGTGGTGATTACTCCCGCGCGGGCATTGGTGCCCTGTGCCGTCGATATTAGGTCGTATTTCATTGTTCTATATCGTTTCTGTGCAGGCCAAAAGGGCCGCGATTTGTGGGGTGACGGCTGTCACGCCGTCGTTGATGATTATGTCGGTGGGACACCGGTAGGCCAAGTCGCAACGCTGGCTCTCGGTGCGCTCGAGCACCTGCTCGCGGGAGGTTCCGTCACGCTGCACCGCACGGGCGATCCTCACCTCGAGCGGAGCTTCCACCAGCCAAGCACGGTGGACAGTGGCGTCGAGTCCGCTCTCGCGCAGGATAGCGGTTTCCACCCAGAGTATGTCGTCATTCTGGGCTTCGGCCCAACGCGCGATGTCACGTCCCACGGCGGGATGCACCAACGAGTTGACTCGCCGCAGACTGTCGCCGTCGGCAAAGATGAGTGCGGCAAGACGCCGCCGGTCGAGCAGGCCGTCGCTGCCGTAGATTTCGTTTCCGAAGGCTTCGCGGAGTTGTCGGCGCAGCGTCACATCCTCGTTCATCAGCCTACGCGCCTCGCTATCACAGTCGTAGACCTTACGTCCTGTGGCGCGCAGCATCCGCGCGACAACACTCTTGCCGCTGCCTATGCCGCCGGCGATTGCTATCAGTGTCGTGCGCTTCATCGCTCAATGATATACTCCACGCTGTCGGTAGCCAGCTTGATACCCTCGAACACCGCCGGCACCTCGCCCACGGTCACAGCCACCTTGTTAGTCGTCGGTACTATGGAGTTATAGTCGACCACGGCTACGAAACTGTTGATGGGTTTCTTATACAGGCTCTGCGGCAACAGGAACGTGGCCTCTACCGAACCCGGGAACACAATCACGTTGACGCCTTCAGGGACGTTGCGCACCTGCACCGGCACCGCTTGCCTACGCTGGATAAGCGGCTCGACGGGGATGGTGAGCTTCACGCGCGCTGGCACCACTTTGGCGCCGTCGGGAATCTCCAGGCGTACCTCTTTCTCGAATGTGTGGTCGATATTGTCGGCTCGCAGCGAAGCGATATTCACCTCGGTGATTTGTGCGAGAGTGGCCGCGTCGGCGTAAACGAGCACCGAGTCCGGGTCACAGTCAATGTCGCCGTAGAACACCGAACTGCTGTTGGGCGTTACATGCAGGTTCTCGAAGTAATTTACCGGCACTCGTTTCGCCGGACGGTCGGTCAAGCGACAGTGTATCGATTCGGGAGAGACTTTCACTATTGTGGCCTCGCGGCGGAACACGCGCTTGACAAGCGTCATCAGGACATAATCCGACACCTCGAAGGTGTTGGTCTTGTCGTCGGCAAAGGTGTCGAAGTCGAGCTTCACCGTAGGCTGGCGGTGGAAAAACAGTTTGAGGAACGATGTGCCTTTGTCCTTCACCGTCACCGTTACAGTGGCGGGAAGATCGTCGATGAAGGTGATGCCCTGGGGTTTGTTCTTCACCACAAGGCGCACCTCCACGTCCTGCTGAGTCTGCTGGTTGAATGTCATGAAGCACCAAAAGGCGCCAGCAATGGCGACAAACACCAGATACTGCAGCAGGTCGCGGCTGTTGAACAAACGCTTACGCGCGCGCCATGCCCTCTTACAATATGCCCAAACCTTCGACACGTTTGTGTTTTACTTCTGGCTCTGGGCTTGGCGGCTGGCCTGAATAGCGTTGAGCTCGACCGTGATTTTCACATTTTCAGCAATCTCAACGACAACGGTACCGTCGTTCTTCACCTCACGGATACGGCCGTGCAAACCACCGATGGTCACCACTTTGTCGCCTTTCTGAAGGCTCTCGCGGAACTGGCGCTCCTCTTTCTGGCGCTTGCTCTGCGGACGAATCATGAAGAAATAGAAAATCGCGACAAGAGCGATGATCATAATAATGCTGCCGTAGCTCTCAAAGAAACTCGGAGCTGGCTGGGCGCCTTTTGCGGCACCTGCAGCAGCGTTGCCTGCTTGTAATAACAAGTTCAATAACATAGATTTTCGTTTTTGGGATTAATATTCTTTATTATTTTTGTTTTCAGTTGCGTTTGAGTATCGAACCCTGCTCGCGTAAGCGTGTCAACGCCGCCATGAGCACTCCGTTGACAAACATGCCGCTCTGGGCCGTCGAGAAACTCTTGGCTATCTCGATATACTCGTTGAGAGTCACCACCAGCGGTATCTTCGGGAAGTTGCGCAACTCGGTCAGCGCAACAAGCATCACAACGCGGTCAAACACGGCGATGCGGTCGCCGGTCCAGCGGCCTTTCTCTACACACTCATCGATAAGCTGGTTGTTCTCGTCGAAATTGGAGATGCTCTGAGAAAGCAAATCGGGCGCGAACGAGGCGTCCTCGTCGTCCTTGAACTGCGGCAGCAACGGCTTCTCATCGTGATGCTCGAAACGGCGGATGGTCTTGAGCACAAACTGCCCCACAGCGGCGATGTCGTCCTCACCGGTGTAGACTGAACGCATCTGGAAATGGTCCAGCAGATTCTCCTCCGGCAGAAGAACGTCTTTCATCAGCTGGCGCCACAACTGGCAGTCGCTCTCATAGTCGGTACGCTCCATTGCCATATATGTGGCGTATGGCTCGCTCTTTACCACCTTGTCGAGCAACAACCGCAGCAACGGCTGGTTATCGAACCAACTGAACGGATGATCCTTCATGTATTCTTGATACTCAGAATCGTTCTTCAAGGCGGCAATAAACTCGTTCTCGACAAAACGCATCGACGGATTCAGGTCCTCGTCGCTGGGCATGTACTTGTATTTTGCCTCGTCGAGGTTCAGTTCCTGAAGGTGGGTCATCTCCACCATGAGCGACAACAGATAGTTGTACGACTCGTAGATGTCGTCGAAGCAGCGAGTGAGCTCTTTCATCACCGCTTTCAGTTCCTTGGTGCCGCGTGTAACGTAGTAGTTGTACATCATCTGCACAACTTTCGTACGTATCAATACTCTGTTAATCATATTGTATAGCTTTTACTTCAATCTCTATTGACGTTATTTTCAGCCTGCAAATTTACAAAAAATCCTGCAAACCACCGCCACTTTTCCGCTTTATTTTAAATAATGAATAAAATTAAGCGCAAATTAAGCGCAAAACAGCAGTTGTAGCCAACGGCAAATCTGCCAGATTAATTAGGTTCGATTTACCTCTTTTCCCCCGCTACTCCCTCATGAAATTGTAAATATTTACGTTTTTATCCACATAAAAGTGTAAAAAATGACAATTATTCCCACATAAAAGTGTAAAAACTCTTGCAGATTTCCTCATGAAAGTGTAAATTTGCACGAATTATGAGCAATAATTGAAAATTAATAACCAAAACTATACACTATGCTTACTAAAGAACAAGGACTTTACATCGCGCATTGCGAAAACGGACCCATTTCACTCACTGGAAAGATGGCCAACCGTCACGGACTCATCGCCGGAGCTACCGGAACCGGAAAAACCGTGAGTCTCCAGGTTATGGCCGAGACTTTCAGCCAGGCGGGTGTGCCATGCTTCATGGCCGACATGAAAGGCGACCTCTCCGGCATCAGCCAGGCGGGTGCCATGAGCGGCTTTATCGAGAAACGTCTGCCGGAGTTCGGCATCGAGAATCCCGAATTCCAGCCGTGTCCCGTGCGATTCTATGACATATACGGCGAACAAGGCCACCCCATCCGCGCCACTATCTCGCAGATGGGACCGGAGATGCTGGCACGTCTGATGGATTTAAATGAGACCCAAACCGGCGTGCTCAACATTGTGTTCCGTGTGGCTGACGAGCGAGGGTTACTGCTGCTCGATATCAAGGACCTGCGGTCGATGCTCAGCTACTGCGCAAAGAACGCCGAAGCCTTACGCATAAAATACGGCCATATAACATCCCCATCTGTCGGTGCAATCCAACGAGAGCTACTGCGTCTTGAAGATCAAGGCGGTAACGAGTTCTTTGGCGAGCCGTCGTTCGACATATATGACTTCCTGCAGGTTGAGGGAGGCAAAGGCATAATGAGTGTGCTCGCAGCCGACAAACTTATGCACCAGCCCAAGCTCTACTCCACTTTCCTACTGTGGCTAATCAGCGAGATGTACGTCCAGCTACCTGAGGTCGGCGACCTCGAGCTGCCAAAACTGGTGTTCTTCTTCGACGAGGCTCACATGCTCTTCGACGGCACGTCGAGAGCGTTAATTGAAAAGATTGAGCAAGTCGTGCGACTCATCCGCAGCAAGGGCGTAGGCATCTACTTCGTGACCCAAAGCCCCAGCGACATCCCTGATATCATCCTCGGCCAGCTCGGCAACCGCGTGCAGCACGCCCTGCGCGCCTTCACACCGAAGGACCAGAAAGCGGTACGCACCGCCGCCGACACTTTCCGCGCCAACCCGGCGTTCAAGACCGACGAAGCCATCATGAACCTCGAGACCGGCGAGGCTCTGGTGTCGGTACTCGACGAGAAGGGTGCACCAACCGTGGTCGAACGCTGCAAAATGCTCTTCCCGCTGAGCCAGATTGGTGCCATCAGCGAGAGCCAGCGCGACAACATTATCAAAGCGTCGCGACTCTACGGCAAATACGACAAAATGGTCGACCGCGAGAGCGCTTTCGAGGTGCTGCTCGAGCAGAGCGAGAAGGAGCAGAAGGAACTCGAGAGGATAAAAGCCGAAAAAGAAGCGGCGAAAGAAGCGGCGAAAGCTGAGAAGGAAGCCGAAAAAGAGGCCGCTAAAGCCGAGAAGGAAGCCGAGAAGGAGAAGAAGAAACCCGGCATCCTGAAGAAGGTGTGGAAGGCCATCGTCACAGCCGTCACAGCAACCTTCGCAACCATCGTAGGCGCCTTCGTCACCGAGAAAGTGACCGGCAAGAAGTCGAAGAGCTCAAAGAGCGCCACCGAGCGCATCACCAAGAATGCCACCACCGCCGCAACACGCACCATCACGCGTGAGCTCGGCCGAAGCATCCTCGGCAACCTCATCAAATAGAATTATGAATTAAAAACATTATTCACATTAAAGACAACAAATACTATGAAACGACCATTATTGGCATTAGGAATGACGTTCACGGTGGCGGTGATGCTTGCCGCCGCGCTTGCCGGCAACGGAGTGCCGCAGTACGAGACGCCGACCAGCACGTCGGCCTACTTCACAGAATCAACAGAAGCCTCGGCGATGCCTGAGATACCTGAGCAGCCAAACATTAATTATGAGTTGGGACTCCAGGAACTGGAAGAGGGTAACATCCCTCAGGCCATCGTCAATTTTACAAATGGCTACGGCAATGACAAAGATCCGGAACTATCGCTTGAACAGTTGCGCCTCCTGCGCACGAAATATGGCAACGATGTCGACATCCCGCTGCTCGACATGCTCGACCGCTACCACGACCTGAAATACTCGGTGGGCAAGTTCGTCATGGCCGACAGCAAGGGCAAGTACGGCGCACTCGACGCCTACTCCGGTGAACCGTTCCTGCCGTTTGTCTACGACGGCATCGACGAAATCAGCTCCTCGTCATTCTCCACCTACTGGACTGTGACGAAAAACGGCAAGAAGGGGCTGGTCGACGCACACACCGCCGAGGAGACACTGCCCGCTGCCTACGACGACTTCTTCCCGCTCGAAACAAGCTACCTCAGCTACGGTTTCCCCGTCCCTGATGAGCAAGACTATGTGGCGAATATGGAATATATCCGGGCGAAGAAGGATGGTAAGACTGGTGTAGTGGCGATGCAAGGAAACCGGTTCTATCCTGTCGACGGCACTATCGACGAGTTCTATCCGGTAAAAGAAGATGGCAATCCCGGCGACGCCATGATTGTCGCAAAGACGGCAAACGCCGAGGGTGACACCATTTACAGCGTCAGAACGCTTGGAGGAAAAACAATCATCGGGCCGGAGCTCAATTGCTCGCGTATCAGCGTATGGAAGACCTACATCTCGCTCTATCGCGAAAAGCCGGCGATACAGTTTGCCTGGGCAAAAAACGACGGAACCATAATGCAGGACTTCATGCCTGAATACAGTCGGGATGGAGGAAAATACGCAGCCCTGGTCGACCGGCAGAACAAATGGAGTTTCTACGACCTCTACGACTGGCAGAAACTGAACGCACTCGGCGAGTTCGATAATGTCATGGAATTCGACGGAGAAGTCTTCGCCGTGAACCGCGGTGGAAAGTGGGCGCTGCTCGATGTGGAAGACGCTGAATATAAGACTGATTACGGCTTTCCCGTGCAGCCTGGCGGCGACGAGTTCATCTCTTATATCGCCGAACTGCTGAATGGCGAAATGGAAATCAGCGAGAAGGACCGGCTCGAGGCACAATCCCAAGCCGTGATTATGGTTGACGGGAAATCCACTCTGCCTATGGAAATAAAAGACAACGACATCAGCGTGGCCTATTTCAAAGATGCCAACACCGTGCTCAGAGGCGTGGTCGGAACCGACGGAAAGACGAAATTGCGCCCGGAATACCTCGACCTTCAAAGGTTGAATGGCAAACGGTACCTGGCTTATAAACTCGGTGATGACAACTACACCGTCATCGACAGTAACGGCAACAAACTCCGTGACACCAGCTGGGACAAAATCGTATTCGCCGATTACTACAAGGTGTTCATCGTCAAGGAGAAAGGCACCGATTTATACGGCATCTTCGACATGGATCTCGGTGTGATTCACCCATG
Source organism: Sodaliphilus sp. (assembly GCA_045112115.1). Lineage (GTDB taxonomy): Bacteria > Bacteroidota > Bacteroidia > Bacteroidales > Muribaculaceae > Sodaliphilus. Next base: position 23,676 of record JBGUHM010000048.1, read on the forward strand.
CAAATTCTCCGACGACGAGGTGTACGAGCTCCTCGAGGCGCTGGATCCCGACGAAGAATAAACCGAAATTTCAACAACACTTAACATTATGAGGAAAATATTTTTAACACTATTCGCAGCTGCGGTCACAGCCACTGCCGCAACGGCAATCAACGCGGCGCCGATGGCGATTCCCGCCACCGGGGGCGCCGAGGATGTCACCGCCGAAGCAGCCGACGACGAGGACCTCCCGGCAGCTGAGCAGTTCTACAGCACCGGCATCAATGCCCTCGAAAACGGCGACATCGACGAGGCCATCCATAACCTCAACATGGCCTACTGCTTCAGCGTCGACGACAACAAGGCTTTCGCCGACAAAGTGCTCAAGCAACTCCAAGAAATCAAGAAGAAACACGGCAAAGAGTTCCCCGTGGCACTGCCCGACCTGCTCAAGAAATTCAAAAAGGTCGAACTCGCCAATTTCGGCTCGTTCCAGGTCACCGACCGTAACAATAAAATAGGAGTATACTCCTTCGGCGGTAAGGAAATCATACCCGCTGTCTACGATAATCTGGGCATGCTCTACACCAACAACGGCCTGTGCTGGATATTGACCAAAAACGGCAAGAGCGGTCTCGTCGACGAGGACGGCACACAACTGCTGCCTTTCGACTACGACGACATCATGGACTTCAACACCGCCGCGTCGGGAGCCGACGAAGAACTCTCCTATTACTACGTCACCGAAAACGGCAAAGAAGGCTTCGTCGAGCAGAACTCGCTGCGCTTCTTCCCGTTCGACGGCGTAGTCACCACGTTGACTCCCGCGGCAGCCGAAGAGGACCCCGCGAAAGCCGTCGTGGTGGCGGTAGCCCCAGGACAGATGCCAACGACAACCGACGACGATGACGCAGAGGTCGACACCGACCCGCTCGTGAAATACGCCGTCACCCTCGACGGGAAAGAAATCATCCCGCCCACCCTCGAAGCCACGACAATCACCTCCGGGAACGGAATGTTCTACCTGCAGCGCGAACAGGACGGCATGCCCTACTACGCCATAGCCAAGGGCGACGGAACAATTATACAAGACTTCTCGCGCTTCTGCTCGCGACAGCTCTTCGACTACATCCCCATCCCCGACGCAAAAGGCAAATGGACCTTCTTCAACACCAAAACCTGGGAGAAACGCAACATCGGACCGTTCGACGACGTAAGACACATCGCAGCCATGCAGACTCAGGAATGGTACTTCGCCGCAAAGTTGAACGACAAATGGGCACTTCTCAGCCCCGACGCGCTCACTCCTCTCACGCCCTTCTCGCTGCAGGTCATACCATACAACAGCGAGATAATGAATGAGATGGGTATAATGGAAACTGACCCCGAAGAGGAAATGCCGCAGACCGATATCGACGGACTCGCAGTAAACACCGTCCTCGTAGTCGACGGCAAATACGCCGTGCTCGGAAACATCAACGGCAACGACATGACTTACGCAATAAGCCGCGGCGAAGATGGTATGAGAGTCGGTGTGGCCGACACCAAAGGAAACGTCATCGTGCAACCCAATTTCGTCGACATCACACCCTTCCACAACGGCAAGGCGCTCGCAAAACCCTCGAAAGACGAAAACTACATCGTGATCGACCGACGAGGAACAAAAATCGACGACACCAATTGGGACGCAGCCATGCCAATTAACGAAATGATCATCGTAAGAGCAGGCGACGAGGACAAAGTGGGGGCAATCGACCTCGACCTCAACATCATCTACCCCTGCGTACACACTCCCAGCGAACTCTTCGAAAAAATCTTCGGCACCGTCGAAAACGAAGAACCAGCAGAAAAGTAAGCTCGCTCTAAGAGCTGTAGAATGGCTCGCTCTGCTCGCTGACAAAGGCGGGTGGAGCGAGCTTTTTATGCGCTGTCGCGCATGGAGAGTGGAAGATGTGATATGGAAGATGTAGGATGGAAGATGTGATACATGCATGGGACGCTTTCTTTCCAGCCGTTGAAACGGCTGGCTACATTTATCTGATGCCTATAGCATCATTTTGTCGTGGGACAGTGGTTGGGGGCTCGGAGTTCTCAGAGTTCTCAGAGTTCTCGGAGTTCTCGGAGTTCTCGGAGGAGTATCCCCAAGTGCGCGAAGCGTCGTTTTCAAGAATCAAATTTTCAACAAAATAAAACAATTCCCAAAAGTTTTAGCCGTTATAAAAAAGAAGGACTGAATTTGCCATGCAACAATCACTTGAACAATATTTCATCAATGAGCAATCAGATTTTTACAATTATCTGATTGACAACAATGCGTTTAAGAACAAGAAGACTTATAGAGACTATATTACACGTCTGCGCTATGTTTCACGGTTTTACCGTATTGATGGCACTATCACCGAGGAAGATGTCAAGTATATAATAGAAGACCTCAAAAGAACCATGAGCGAGCGTGACAGATATAACTCGCAAAATGGTGTGAGAGATATAGCATCTGGTCTGAAAAAATTCATTCAATATGCTCAATCGGACTATCGCAAGAAATTACATGACTCTATCCTAAAAGACGAGTCAATGGTCCGAGACGACACTTCCATTGATGTGACTGAAAAAGAGGCAATCATAAAATCACGAATTGGTCAAGGCCTATTTCGACAAAAGCTTATTGACTATTGGCATGGTTGCTCAGTGACGCAATGCCAAACGCAAGCATTATTATTAGCATCCCACATTTGCCCTTGGAGGAAATCAGACAATGCACAACGACTTGATGTATTCAATGGTTTGTTGCTCATTCCCAATCTTGATAAACTCTTTGATAAAGGCTACATTTCATTTGACGACAACGGCAGAATAATTCTATCAGATTTCCTCCCGCAGAAAGAATACAGACTTTTGGGAGTGAAAGGAACTATGAGATTAGTCCACATTGAAAGAGAGCATCTACCTTATCTTAAATTCCATCGTGACAATTGCTTGTTGTAGCGATAAAGCGCTAACTGACCGCAAAGATAGGGAAGCTGACGACGAATTATAGAAACTCCCCTCCCTCCCCAAACTCCGTAGAGTGGTGGGTAGGGATCCGTGGAAATCCGTGGTTGATATAAAGCGGAGTCTATGAGTTGATGGAGTTCTAAGAAACTCCTCTTACTCCCAAACTCCGTAGAGCCAATTCGTGGGATTCGCAAAAATTCGTGTAATTCGCTGTCAGCGTTTTGTGGAGATGCGGTAGACGGTGCCCTCGATGAGGGAGAGGACGACGTCGCCCCTGCTGTCGAGTTCGAATCCGTTCACCTCGCTGTAGCCGAGTTGGCGGCGGAACAGCAAACGCCCCGTACGTGCGTCGAGCACAGCCACCACGCCTCGCCGCGAACCCGTGTACACCAGTCCGTTGTGCTCGAGCAGCACACATGGTGCGTGCTCATAGCCGAAGCCCACGTCGGTGCTCCACAGCTGCCGGTACTCGTTGGCGGTGGCGTCGAAAGCAACCACCGTTCCATCCATAGTTTTGGCGTAGACGGTCTTCTTGTCCTCGCTCAGCCCGAGACTCTCGCGCACCTTCAGTTCCTTGTCGTAGTGCCTCCATAGCTCGCGTCCGGTCTTGCGGTCGATGCAAGTAGTGCGTCGGTCGGGTGCGACGATAATCACTCGGTCGCGCGTCACGGCGGGCACGACATTGCCCGGACTGAGCAGATGCTGGTCGGGTTTTCCGTTGTCCCACTGCCATTTCAGGCGTCCTGTCTTGCGGTCGAGACAGCGCAGGTATCCGTCCCACGCGCCGAAAATCACATCGTCGCCGTCGACCACCGGCGCGCCCTGGCAGTAGTTGCCGATATTGTCGTAGCGCCATAGCACCCGCTGCTTCTTCACGTCGACGGCGGTGAAGCATTTGAAGCCGCCCTGGTAGAGGACGCCCTTCGCCACCACGCCGTCGGCCACCACTGGGCCGCCCATGTCGATTGCCGGCGCGAGCACGTCGCCGTCACGCCAGTCGAGCATCAGCAGCCGGTTGTCGCCGGTGGGCACGACCAGGTATTTGCCGCTGACGGCTGGTCGGGAGAAGAGCATGCCGCAGTCGAAGTTCCTGCGCCACAGCTCACGCTCGGCATTGCGCGCCACGACCTCACCCTTGCTCGTGCCGTAGAAGAGAGTGCGGCCGCTGCCGCATCCCACGCGGGTGAATATCGAGGCGCCGAAGTCGCCCGCGTCCGCCTCGCTGGCCACTCGCTCCACAACGAACAACGGATTGTCGACGGCATCCTTGTTGATGAGCCGCAACATCTTGGGCAACGGTGTGGGCGACACCGCGAACGAGTACACCAGCTCGGGCGACAGTCCAATGGGCTTGTTCCAAGCCTTCACACTGTCGGCGCTCACCTCGAGCAAGGTGTATCCGTGCTTACCGTCGCGCATGTCGAGCGCACGCACGCCAAGGCACTCCAGCCCGTTGTCGGCCTGGTACTGCATCCACTTATGGTAATGTCCGTGCAAATGAGCCACCACGGGGTAGTTCCTGAGCACGTTGAGGTAATCGATATAGTTGTCCATGTCGTCCTTCAGCGGATAGTGGTTCACGCTGAGCACGCGCACACCGGGCTTCATCTTCTCGCGGAGCGTGCGGCCAATCCACGTCAGGTCGTTCGGGTTGCAGTGACCGTCGCCCATCTTCATGCACGGCCCGCAGTTGGTGGCCACCACCAGCAGCGAGTCGACCATGAAGCAGAAGCGGTCCTCGCCCCAGAGTCGCGAGAACGTCTGGCATGCGCTCTGACTCCAGTTGTTCTCGTGGTTGCCGGGAATCACGTAGCAGGGCTTCGTCAGGCCGTCGAGAATCTGTTTCACGTTGGCCAGCTGTACGTCGCTGCCCTCGTTGGTGAGGTCGCCGCTCACAATCACGGCGGCAACGTCGCTGGCGTTGATTTCGGCCACGGCGACACGCAGCGCGCTGTCGTTGGCGTTACCGGGTGTGACATGAATGTCGCTCAACACTGCCAGCCTCTGAGAGGCCGAAGTAAGCGCCACTACGGCCGCCAGCGTCAAGGCGAAAAATCGGATAATTGTTTTCATCGCTTTCGAGGTTCTTTAGTGGAAATTTTGATTTGTTAGCGACAAAAATAGCACTTTTTTCGCAAATTAGCGCAATTATTCAAAGAAAAACATTAATTTTGCTCGTTGAAAGGGTGCGAAAAGCCTTACTTTCAACTCAAGTTTAACAATAACTATTTGTTTTAAAGGCATGTTTATCATTGGTATTGCCGGCGGTACCGGTTCCGGGAAAACGACAGTGTTGAGAAAGATTATGGAACGCCTCCCCGAAGGCCAAGTAAGTTTCATTTCTCAGGATTCTTATTACAAGGACTCGAGCCATATTCCGCTTGAGGACCGCCAGAAAATCAACTTCGACGAGCCGCAGGCTTTCGACTGGAACCTGCTGCTCGAACACCTCAAAATGCTCAAACAGGGCAAGTCGATTGAGATGCCGACTTACAGCTACCTCACCTGCACTCGCCAGAAAGAGACCGTCCACATGGACCCGCACGACGTGGTTCTCATCGAGGGCATTCTTGTGCTGAGCGACGCCCGACTGCGCAAGATGATGGACATCAAGGTGTTTGTCGACGCCGACGGCGACGACCGCCTGATCCGAGTAATCTCCCGCGACTGCATTGAGCGCGGACGCACCGCCCAAGAAGTGATCGACCGCTACCAGCGCGTGCTCAAGCCCATGCACCTGCAGCACATCGAGCCCACCAAGCGATATGCCGACATCATCGTGCCCGAAGGCGGACACAACGAGGTCGCGATCAACCTGCTTACCGACTACATAAAGACTCACTTCAAGAAATAGCATAGCGCAACACGCTGTATACCAACGATGAAATTCCCCTGGAGCAAGAAAAAAGTCACCCAGGAGGGCACGACTGCCCCCCAAACCGAAGACGCCGCCGAGCGTCAGGAGTCGCCGCAACTCGACGAGAAAGCGATCACCGCACGCCTCAAACAGCTCGGCGAACAGGGTGAGCTCGTGCTCCACACCGACAACCTGGTGAAGAAATACCGCCAGCGGGTGGTGGCCAACCACGTGTCAATCGACCTTCGACAAGGCGAAATCGTGGGACTGCTCGGACCGAACGGCGCCGGAAAAACCACCACCTTCTACATGACCACCGGTCTGGTGACCCCCAACGAGGGACGAGTCTTCATCAACGACGTGAACATCACGAAGCTGCCCGTGTACAAGCGTGCGCAACTCGGAATAGGATACCTGCCTCAAGAGGCGTCGGTGTTCCGCAAACTCACCGTCGAGGACAACATACGCACGGTGCTCGAGATGACCGGAACGTCGAAGGAATACCAAAAAGAGAAACTTGAGCAACTCATTCAGGAACTGCACCTGACCAAGGTGAGGAAAAACCTGGGCAACCGGCTGTCGGGCGGCGAGCGCCGACGCACCGAAATAGCGCGATGCCTGGCCATCAACCCGCGTTTCATCATGCTCGACGAACCATTCGCCGGTGTCGACCCCATCGCCGTGGAGGACATCCAGAGCATTGTCTACAGCTTGAAACACAAAAACATAGGCATCCTCATCACCGACCACAACGCACCCGAGACGCTCTCAATCACCGACCGCGCCTACCTCCTGTTCGAAGGCAAAATCCTCTTCCAGGGGTCGAGCGAGGAACTGGCCGAGAACCCCGTGGTACGCGAAAAATACCTCGGCCGCAACTTCATCTTCCGCCGCAAGAATTTCGAAATCTGATTTTTGGCATTTCTACCCTACCCCGCTTAAACTTTTCGCATTCCACAAGTCTAATTAACATTATTTAATTAGACAACAACTTTATTAGACCCGCATCATGAAAAAAGCATTACTCAGCTTGCTTGCCCTGGCGTGCATCACATCGGCGCAAGCCGTCGACTACACCTTCGACCACGAAGGCGCCGTATACGACTACACCTGCTACCAGCCCACCGGCCACGAAATCCTGCTTAAAGCCATCGAAGAAGAGGGCGTTGACGCCAACGGAGTGTTCACCGTTCCCGCAACCGTGACTTTAGAGGACGAGCCCCTCACCCTCACCGCAATCCAACTGTGGTCGCTTCCCGTCAACCTCAAGGCATTCAGCGTGGACAGCCGCAACGCCTACTTCACCGTGGTGGACGGCGTGCTCTACAGCAAAGACATGACAAAATTGCTGGCCGTGCCCCCGACGAAGACGGATTACAAGATACCGTCAAGCGTCACCACAATCGGATTCGGAGCGTTCGCCAACAACAGCCTCACGACCATCGACATCCCCGATAACGTGACCGTAGTCAAGCCATACGCCTTCAACAACTGCACCAACCTGGCGCGGGTGAAAGTGCCGGAGAACTTGGCCGAGGTCGACGAATGCTCGTTTGAGGGAACACCGTTCATCGAACATCTGCCGCAAGGCATGAACTATCTGGGCCGCGTGGCATTCCGTTATGTGGGTGTCTGCCCGTCGGCCACGCTCGCCATCAAGGACGGCACGACGATGATTGCCGGCGCTGCATTCCAGGAACAGAAAAACATCACCACCGTTCAACTGCCGCTAAGCGTGAAAAAGATAGGCACAGGCGCCTTCCAGGGTTGCGACAACCTGAAGCGAGTATCGACCATCGCCAGCGAATGCGTGATCGACTACGAGGCTTTCCCCGTCAAAATCATGAACTGCGAATACGTGTTTGAGAACGGCACGTCGCGCTACTTCGAGAAAGGCGACAACGTGGTGGCCGCCGCCGGTTTCTACCGCCTCTACGGAGTGGACACACCGCCCATGTTCAGCGCCGCCATCGAGGCCAACACACACATCGACAGCGAGTACTTCAAGGCCAACGAACGGCTCGACTATCTCACGCTCAACGAAGGCGGAACGACTCTTAACGAACTCGGTTACAGCGACACTCCCGAGACGTTCTCGCCTTATTTCGGTCATCCAAAGAACAAGAGATACAACCTCAGAACCAACTACTACAAGAAAGGCAAACTCGAGGCGAAAGACGTCTTCGGCATCTTCTATGTAAGAATGCACATCGACCAATACGGAAAGGTATCGAAGGTGAAAGTGGTTCGACACACCGAATATCAGGCCGACCCGGAAGCTGTGGAACGGATGCTGATGCATCTGCCGCCGTTCAAGCCCGCGATGAAGAACGGCAAACCCGTGCCCGTGTGGGTCGACTTCTACGTCGGCACCGAGCCCCTCGCCGGTGGACAACTCTACTCCATGCCCTTATAAACCCGAATCGGTCATTAGAACAGCCGTCATATAACAAAAGGGGTTGTGTCATAATTCAAAAGCGGGAACAAATAGCACCGCTGGCGCGGTGGAAATTTATCAAAAATTTGATTCTAAAATTTCT
>JBGUHM010000049.1:0-3265 GCA_045112115.1 Sodaliphilus sp.
GCCGCTGCCCGACGACTTCCAGCCCTACAAATACGGCGGCAAGGAGCTCGACCGCGAGAACGGCCTCGATCTGTACGACTTCGCCGCTCGCCAGTACGACCCCGCCACCGGCCGCTTCACCAATGTCGACCCGAAGGCCGAGAGCTACTACCACCTCTTGCCCTACCTCTACTGCGCCGCCAACCCCATCCGCCACATCGACCCCACCGGGATGTATGTCGTTGAAAACCTCAATGATGATATGGCATATAAGATGATTGCTGTTTTTCCAGAGCAAAGAGACAATGCTCTTGAGAAAGATTATAATGTGGCAAAAAGTCAAGGTGTCCCTATTATTATTGCTCATGATTATGATGATTTTGAGGTTTCATTAAGAGATTTAGGACCTATATTTAATTCAAGTGCAGATTCGTTTGTCTTTAATAGTCACGGTAAAGAAGGTCAGTTTAGAATTGGTGTTACATATATAAATTTATTAACTGATGTATCATCACTTAAACCATATCTCAATAATAAATACGTATTAATTAGCGCATGTAGTACAGGAGGTGGTGAAATTGGTAAGTCTTTTGTGAAACAGTTTGCGAAACAAACAGGCACAACAACAATTGCATCTCAACATTCAATCCCTGTTGGATATAAGTATGATGGCGGAAGAGGTTTAGAAGGCACAAACAATTATGTATTTAATACTGTATTAGGTAAACATATTAATAATTCATATACTGTATCTTATTTTGGTTCACCTGTATCTGAAGTCTATAATGTTAGGATTGATCAAACTGTAGGTATGACGTGGAATAATGGTTTTTTCACGTTTGGTACGAAGGGTAATTATAATTTTTTATATAACTCTTGTATATGGTAAGAAACATTTTTATAGTGTGTGCACTCTGCATTGTCGCGGTTGCTTGTGCAAAAAGAGGCGAGCCGCAAAAGAAGCCTGCATTTGAAAATGTGCAGTATTGTAATTATTTTGATGAGTTTACCATGAGTCCTATTGGCCTCGCCGACGAATCGGGAGAGACAACAGTTGATAATAAAGGAGACAACATAGTTGTAACCGACTGCATCTCAAATTTCCAAATGAGGTACATTAAAACAACTGATGGATATGTTGCATCAAGCTGTTTTGATATGGATAGGAAAGAATTACTTAAGGACGGACGATATCCTCGTCATTACTTACGTTGGATCCTGACTGACACTGTGATTGAATATGAGAGGTTTTATCTGCCGGATAAGACTATAGCGGCGGAGTTGATATTTATAAAAACCAAAGATAAGCTGACTGTAATCAATTCAGGGCCACCAAGTCACGCTGAGGTTGACAGCATTGAAGCTTTTAAATATGTGGCTTCAGTAATAAACACATACAAACATGCACTCAAAAAATTAAATGACGTCAATCATGAAGTGCACGGGTTCTCGTTGGGATATCCGCTCGAAACAGGTTATCTAGAATTGGAACGAACCAAGTATAATAGCAAACCGGCGTATTTGGCAACCACGCAAAAAGACAGTCTCTATTTTGTTTCTCCATCTGAGTCGCTTTTCCATATTACACCAGGACTGGAACCGGAATATATGAAGGAAATTAGAATTAAACGAGATACAGAGCCTGCCATTGATGGGGTGTACAGTATCGTGCATGTTGACCAACCACCTGTCATTCACGGCAAGACACTGGAACAATATATTGATGACTACATCAAAGAACATCAAAACAGGTATGAAGGTTTGTCAAAAAAAGTGGTTGTTTTAAATGTCGTAATAACTACGTCTGGGGCGGTTGAGAAAACTTCTATAGCCAGAAGCGTTGGAGTGCGTGAGGACTCTTTAGCTATGGATATAGTTAAGCGTTTGCCCCTAATGACCCCCGCTAAAAGGAATGGCAAGCACGTAACTGTTAAGATGACTGTCCCGGTCCGGTTTCACAATAAATGAAAGCCAATCATTAAATTTTATGACACGTATGTTTCATACAATCCGTACATTAAGAAAATAATTACAAAAACAATAACAATATTATGGAAGCAAACAACAGTAGTGAGAACAAGAGGCTCAGAGTGTTGGTGAGCGGCGGAGGCACGGGAGGACACATCTTCCCGGCACTGTCGATAGCCAACGAGGTGAAACGACGTATGCCCGAGGCCGAAATCCTGTTCGTGGGAGCGCTCGGACGCATGGAGATGGAGCGCGTGCCAGCCGCCGGATATGAAATCAAGGGTCTGCCGGTGCGGGGCTTCGACCGCCGGCATCTGCTCAAGAATTTCGCGGTGCTGCGCGACCTGCGCAAGAGTATGAAGATGGCGCGACAGATTCTTGATGAATTTAAGCCGCAAGTGGCTGTGGGCGTGGGTGGATACGCCAGCGGACCGATGCTCAAGCAGGCGCAGAAACGCGGCATCCCCACCTTGCTCCAGGAGCAGAACTCCTATGCCGGAGTGACAAACAAACTGCTGGCCAAAAACGCCAACGTGATCTGTGTGGCCTACGAGGGCATGGAACGTTTCTTCCCTAAAGAGAAAATCGTGCTCACGGGCAATCCCGTCAGGCGCAACCTGCTCGAGTGCGAGTCGTCGCCCGAAGAGGCGCGCCGTGCCTTCGGACTCGACCCGGAGAAGCGCACCGTGCTGGTGGTGGGCGGCAGCCTCGGCGCCCGAACCGTCAACAACAGCATCATCGCCGGGCTGAAAGACATAGGCGAAAAGGCCGACAGCGTGCAGGTGATATGGCAGTCGGGCAAATTCTACGACGACCTGTGCCGAGAGGCCCTCGCCTCCAGCGGCGTGACAAACGTGATACAGATGCCGTTCATCTCCAACATGGACATGGCCTACCGCGCGGCAAACATAGTAATCTCGCGCGCCGGAGCCAGCTCCATAAGCGAGTTGCAGCTGCTGGGAAAGGCATCGATTCTCGTGCCATCGCCCAACGTGGCCGAAGACCACCAGACGAAGAACGCCCTCGCACTGGTGAACCGCAACGCCGCGCTGATGATCACCGACGCCAACGCCCCCGAGCAACTCGTGCCAACGATGCTGCGCACCGTCACCAACGACGACACCATCGCGGCTCTCGAGGCCAATGTGCGAGAAATGGCGCTGCCCAACAGTGCCGAGCGAATCGTCGACTGCTTGCTCGAACTCGTATAGAACTACAGCATAACCTTATTCAAGGCGTGTCATAATTAATTTTAGGTTATTAAACACGCTTCGCGTGGAAATTTTAAGAAAATTATATCTAAAAATTTTAAGAAATA
>JBGUHM010000050.1:0-2184 GCA_045112115.1 Sodaliphilus sp.
CATTGTACAACAAGTCGCTTACGAAACTGGTCAAACAACCGGCCTACAATGCCTACACCGCCGAAAGTGCGTTCCCGACTACGCTGACGACCATCAACGACTACGCATTTGCCGACCAGTGCCGCGGCGGTTATATCGGGTTGCCTTACGGTGTGACCACGCTTGGCTCGTCGAGCGGCGGCCATATCTTCGACGGCGCCATGAGCGTGCAAGCAATCAAGATCCCGAGTTCGGTGACCTACATCTGCTACACCAACACGTTCTACGGCTGCACCAATCTGAAGAAGCTGCTTATTTCGACCTATGCCAACCGCTCGAGCGTCACGTCGACCACGTTCTACAATGTTCCGTCGTCGATGAGGGTATACGTGCCGGCGTGGTGGGACACCGAGGCTGAAAACACCAGCGCAGCCTACTATACCGACGCCATTTGGAAGAACTACAATGTGACCTATGGCGCCTGGGACGTGGTGGTCGACGGATTACCGTATTTCCTCACCACGTACAACGAATACGGTATGAAGATAGCGTACCTTGTGCGCGGCACCAATATCTCTTACGGTAGTTCCGATTACAATTTGCTTAAGTCAGGTTCTCTTACGATTCCCGAGACGTTCACCTACAACGGCACGACCTATTTGGTCTACTCCATGTCTGATTACGCCTTCGAGGGCAATACTCAGATTACCTCTGTGACGCTTTCCTGTTATCTAAGGGACATTAGAGGCTGCCAGTTCCGCAACTGCACGGGCCTGCAATTGCTCAATATTGATAAGAACGCGAACCACAATCTTTGTGTTACTATTCCGCGAGAATGTTTCCGCAACACCCGTCTTATCAATGTCACGCTGCCCTACGGCATCGAAAGGGTTTCTGACTTAGCCTTTGCCGACAACCCCTATCTTGAGACGATTCATATTCCGAGTTCGTGTGCTGATTCTGGTAATTTTGCTGAAGTGGCCTCGAACTTCGTGCGCAACTGCTCAAGATTGAAGACTATTTTGATCAACATGATGAATCCGAGATACATGAACAACCACTTGGTGTGGAATACCCTTACCGACGTTGCGCCCGATAATTCGACGAATGGATGCTTCTACAACATTCCTCGCACGTGCAAGGTGTATGTGCCAGTCGGTTCACTGACCAACTACAAGACCTACACATCCTCTAACGGCCACAAGATCTGGAACTATTTCAACAGTATTGAGAACGGCGCCTACGACTATAGCTTCCCCGGCAAGGGCTATGTGACCTTCACCGGCGACGTGCTCGATGACCAGTACAGTGACAAGATGCTTGCCGCGAAATACGTTTACGTACCTGGCGACACCATCTCGGTGGCACGTTTGGGCGTGAACAATTACGGCACCTACGACTACCGTATCGTGGCCTTGGGCGACAGCTGCTTCGCTAACCAGGACTATCTCAAGGAGGTGAAAATAGACTGGAATAAGGTGACGATGACCGAGATTCCGAACTACGCTTTCTACAACTGCTCCAATTTGGCGAAGTTCGACTGGCCCACCATTGAGACTGGCGTCAAACGCGTAGGCATGAGTGCGTTCCGCAACACATCACTCGGCGGCGTGGTAGACATGAGCAATTTCAAAGGCTCCAACTTCCGTCTGGAGGATTATGGATTTGCGAGCTCAAGTAACATCAGTTCGTTCATCCTCCCTGAGACTACGACCTATGTAGGATTAGCGTCGTTGACCAAGGCAAATAACGGAATAACGACATCCTACACCTGTTATGCCACCAGTGTTCCGTCGTGCGGCGTGAATAATCCATGGAACATCACTTTGCAGCCGAGTCAGACGCTCTACGTGCCTCAGTCGAGCATCTCGGCCTATAAAGCCGCCACGTTCTGGAAAGAATTTGGCCATATATTGCCAATCACCGGCGGCGTGCTTGGCGACCTCAACGGCGACGGTTTCGTCAACACCGGCGACGTGAGCGCGCTCTATCAGGCGATGCTCAGCGGCTCGACCGATGCCAAATACGACCTCAACGGCGACGGTTTCGTCAACACCGGTGATATATCGTTCCTGTACAGCCTCATCATTGCCGGTTGATGTTTTAACTAAAATACCCGATTTAACGGCTCGCAGCAATGCGGGCCGTTTTTTTAAAATTTTAACGGTTGATATTGTGTTAATTGTGAAATTTTATTTAATTTTG
>JBGUHM010000051.1:0-12303 GCA_045112115.1 Sodaliphilus sp.
AGTGTCGCGGTGTCATGTTGCTGCTGTCGATAGGTTCGTCGAACTGGTGATGGTCGATGTCGTAGTCGAGTTTCTTCACTTTCGGCACGTTGTCGAGCAGATGCGAGAAATCGAAAGGCTGTAGGGCGTGCGTAGCGGGGTTTTCAATCATCCCGATGGTGCCGCCGGTGTAGATAAGGAGTATGTGTGGGCGTCTCATGTTTTCAGTTTTTTTCGGTAAACAATGCGCAAAGGTACAAAAAAAATGAGAAATGAACAGCGAATGGTACGAATTATGGCGAATTATACGAATATTGTGAGGCTGCGCTTTGCGCTTCGCGCATGGAAGATGTAGGATGGAAGATGTGGGATGTAATACATGCATGGGCGCTGGTTGTGTGACTCGGAGTTCTCGGAGGGGGCGGCTTTGTTGCTGGGGGGGGGGAGGGGAAGTTTGGGGTGTGAGAAGTTTTTTGGCGTATTGTTTGGTGGTTGTCGTTGGTTTTTATATCTTTGCCGCCACTTGGAGTGTATTTATAAACCCAAAACATGAATTGATATGATTATCACGATTATTGGGGCCGGGACACTGGGTTCGCATTTGGCCAAGTATCTCTCGGAGGAACATATGGATATCTTTATTGTTGACCGCGACGGCGACAAGCTTGCGATGCTCGACTCGGAACACAATCTGATGACAGTGGCAGGCGACGCGATTGACCTCGAGGTGCTTCGTCAAGCGAAAGCTGAGTCCTGCGACCTGTTTATCGCCGTTACGGAGGTTGCCGAGCGCAATTTTGTGGCATGTGGTCTGGCGAAGTCAATCGGCGCTAAGATGACGGTAGCTCGCGTTGACCGTGTCGACTACCTTGCGCCAGCCAATCGCGAGGTGGTGGGCCGCATGGGCGTTGACAACGTTATTTTCCCTGAATACCTTGTGTCGCAGGCTATAGTGGAGTCGCTTCGCCACTCATGGGCTTCGAACTGGTATGAATTCAATAACGGTGCTATGGTTCTGCTTGGCGTTCGTTTGGAGGAGAACGCCCCGTTGGCGGGTAAATATCTTCGCGAGCTGTCGCCCGAGGAGCGAATCTGCCACGTGGCGGCCATACGCCGCTCGCAAAAGACCCTGATTCCCAACGGTAATACACGGCTGAGACCTAACGATATACTCTATATTGCCACCACAGCATCGAACGTTTCGGATGTGGCTCGCTTGACCGGCAAGACCCCACGCGCCATTTCCCGCGTGGCTGTTGCGGGCGGCGGAGTCACCACCGACCTTACCGTAGGGATGTCGTCACGCGAATTCAACTTCACCGTGATTGAGAACGACTTGGATAAATGCCGCCAACTGATAGGCCGCACCCACGAATGCGATGTTATTCACGGCGAGCCCACCGAGCTTGAGGTGCTTGCTGAGGCCGGAATCGACAAAGCCGACGCGTTTGTCGCGCTGAGCGGCACCGCGTCGGAGAACGTTCTAACGTCGCTGCTGGCGTCGGACCTTGGTGTTAATAAGACCATTGCCGAGGTGGACCGCAAGCAGTTTGTGAACCTTGCCGAGTCGTTCCATATCGACACCGTGCTCAACCGTCAGATGCTGGTAGCCAACGCCGTGTTCCAGTTGCTCATCGATGCAGGCGCAGCTTCGGCTAAATGCCTTGCGCTTCCCGGCGCCGAGGTAGTCAGACTTGAGATAAAGAGCGGCTCACGCTTGAGTGGCGCCGCTGTGAAAGACCTTCGTCTGCCCGAGGAACTCACCTTTGCCGGTCTCATACGCGACGGTAAGAGCCTCCTTGTGACAGGCCGCACGACCCTGTGCGAGGGCGACACCGTACTTGTAATGTGCTTCGCCGGAGCACTCAACCGAGCCCGTAAACTCTTCCGCTGACATGAGAACACGACAACAAACCCTGACAGCCGGCCACGGCATCAATTTCGCGATGATTCTTCGTCTGCTTGGTCAGCTGATGATGGTAGAGGCGGCGTTTATGTTGTTGCCGCTTCTTGTGAGCGTCATCCGCGGCGAGAGCGACTGGAGCGCTTTCGCCATCACCATATCGATTACCGCATCGACCGGAGCCGCGCTCAATTTCCTTATCCGTCCTCGCAGCAAACGCCTTTACCGCCGCGACGGATTGTTGCTTGCCTCGGTTGCCTGGGTTGTGTTTTCGGTGTTCGGAATGCTGCCGTTGTTGCTGTGCGCCACACCGCTGAATTTAAGCGAAGGCTTCTTCGAGGCGATGTCGGGTTTCACGACCACCGGCGCCACGGTGATACGCGACGTGGAGCGCTGCAGCCACGGCATACTGCTGTGGCGCGCGCTTACGCAGTGGGTTGGCGGCTTGGGCATCATCATTTTCACACTTACATTCATACCGGCGCTGAACAATAGCGGCAGCCTCATTATGTTCCACGCTGAGGCAACCGGCATCACGCATGACAAACTCGGAGCCCGCATCTCTCGTACCGCAAAGGTCCTGTGGGGCCTCTACAGCATTATCACCGTAGTGCTTGTGTTGCTGCTGTGGTTGGGCCCGATGAACTTCTTCGAGAGTGTCTGCCAGAGTTTTACGGCAATCTCCACCGGAGGATTCTCGACCCGCAACGACAGTATAGCGGCCTTCAATTCGCCGTATTTGAAGGTAGTGCTCACGGTGTTTATGTTTATAGGCGGCGTGAGTTTCAGCCTGATACTTGCTGCGCTGAAGCGTCGCGGTAAAGGCTTTTGGGCCAATGATGTTCTGCGCGCTTACGGCATCCTGGTGTTTCTGTTCTATGTGGGAGTGGTGGTATCGGTTGTGACCCTTGGCAAATACACAGGATGGCAGAGCGTCACAGTGGACCCGCTTTTCCACATCGTTTCGGCTGTGACATCCACCGGCTTCAGTGCCGGCGATTGGGAGGGTTGGGGCTTCTTCGTTCTCACGCTCACGTTCCTGATGATGTATATAGGCGCGTGTGCCGGCTCCACTACCGGTGGCGCGAAGATTGACCGCGTGCTTTATCTGCTGAAGAACTTCATACTTGTGGTTAAGCGTTACATCCGTCCTCGCCTTATGCGCTCGATAAGCGTCAACGGTCAGATTGTTGACAGCGGCAAAGGAGCCGAAATCTTCGCATTTATGGGCATCTACACACTGCTTATCGTGCTTGGCGGCCTCGTGCTTGTAGCGCAAGGCTTCCCGATTGTAGACGCATTCTTTGCGTCGCTGTCGTGTGTGTCGAACAACGGCCTCGGAGCTGGCGTCACCGGCATTACCGGTTCGTTCGATTTCCTGCCGGCGTCCGGTTTGTGGACACTGTCGCTGTTGATGCTTGCCGGCCGTCTTGAGATAATCACGATTATCGCGCTTCTCGTGCCGTCGTTCTGGCGTAATTGAGCCGGGCAAAATCTTCGATGGAATGGTGTAAAAACGATGTTTAGAACGCCTGCATGTCAACGAGTTTGCGATAAGCTCCGTTGGCTGCCATGAGCTGTTCGTGATTGCCTTGCTCCACGACATGTCCGTCTTGCATGACGACAATCATGTCGGCGTTGCGGATAGTGCTCAGACGGTGTGCAATAACGAGTGTTGTTCGTCCTTTCATCAGGTTGTCGAGAGCTTCCTGGACGAGATGTTCGCTTTGAGTGTCGAGAGCGCTTGTGGCTTCGTCGAGAATCAGAATCGGCGGGTTCTTGAGAATAGCTCTGGCAATCGACACACGTTGCCGCTGTCCTCCCGACAGCTTGCTTCCACGGTCGCCGATGTTGGTGTCGAATCCGTTCTCGCTTGCCATGATGAAATCGTAAGCGTTAGCGATGCGTGCGGCCTCTTCGACCTGTTGGCGCGTAGCGTTTTCGACGCCGAAAGTGATGTTGTTGTAGAACGAGTCGTTAAAGAGAATTGACTCCTGGTTGACGTTGCCCATGAGAGCCCGCAGGTCGGCCACGCGGAACTGCCGGATGTCGATACCGTCGATCATCACCGCACCCTCCTGCACGTCCCAGAATCGCGGCAGCAGGTCGGCGATGGTAGTTTTTCCTGACCCGCTTTCGCCCACGAGCGCCACCGTTTTTCCAGCCGGAATCGATAACGACACACCGTCGATAACCCATTTTTCCTCATAGCGGAAACGGACGTCGCGATACTCGATGCCCTGTTTTATTGTCTGGATTTCCACAGGCTCATCGGGGTCCTGGATGTCGTTGTGGGCGTCGAGAATCTTATCGATACGCTCAATCGAGGCCATACCCCGTTGGATGGCGTACCCGGCTTTCGAGAAGTCCTTTGCCGGATTGATGATGCTGTAGAAAATCACCATGTAATAGATAAACGACGGCGCAGTGATAGAGGCGTTACCCCCGAGGATAAGCGTTCCTCCGAACCACAGCACGATGGCGATGGTGGCCGTTCCGAGGAATTCGCTCATGGGGTGAGCGAGTTCATAGCGCCTCTGCATGCGCATCGACAGGTCGCGGAACCGCTCATTCTCTTTCTCGAATCGGCGAATCACTTTGTTCTCGGCATTGAAAGCTTTTACAATTCTCAGTCCACCGATGGTCTCCTCGATATTGCTCAGCAAAGTTCCCCACTGGTTTTGCGCCTCAAGATTCACGCGTTTTAGCCGCTTACCTACCTGCCCCATGATGAGCCCCGCCACCGGCAGCAGAACGAGTACGAAAATGGTCAGCTTCCAACTTACTACAATCATCATGGTCAGGCACACGATAATCATGATTGGGTTTTTGAAAATCATGTTGAGCGACGACATCACGCTGTTCTCCACCTCGGTGACATCACCGCTCATTCGAGCCATCACATCGCCCTTGCGCTCGTTGGAGAAAAAGCCGATAGGAAGCGATACAATCTTGCGGTAGATTTTGTTGCGCAGGTCGCGCACCACGCCCGTGCGTATAGGAGCCAGGAAATACTCGCTCAGGTAAGCGCTACCGGTCTTGAGCGCCGTCATCACCACGAGAGCCGCAGCTATGGCCGCCAGAGCTGTCGACGCTCCGTGCCGCTCGATAATGCCCTGCACGGTGTAGTAGAAGTTGTTGACCACGACCTCCTTGACACCGGCGCTGCCCCAAGCCATATAGACGTAATGGGTGTTGTTCAGTCCGAACAGTAGCTCCAGAATGGGAATAATCAGGGCGAAGGAGAAGAGAGTGAGCAGAGCCGCCAGAACGTTGAAAAACACGTTCAGCAACAGATGGTACTTGTATGGCGGCACGAAGCGCCTGAGTATAATCCAAAACCCTTTCATATCGGCAGGAAAAGCTAAAAACAAACGCTGCCGCCCATCGGCTGAGAGATGGTCGGCAGCGTCGTGGTCCCACTTGGGCTTGAACCAAGGACTCCCTGATTATGAGTCAGGTGCTCTAACCAACTGAGCTATAGGACCGCTTCAAATGCGACAAAACCGCTTTTGAGCGGGGCAAAATTACATCAACTTTTCGACACCGCCAAACAAATGCCCCTTTTTTTGCAAAAAAACATCGTATTGCGCTCTAAAATTATACCCAAATCGGTCATTAGGCTGACGACGGATTGTTTTTTCATGAGATTCTACACTATTTTTGACATACGAACATAAGGCATCAGATGCTGGTTTAAGAACAGTAAGTTTATTAATAATCTGCTCGAATCTGCGTGATTTTTATTTCTACCCTCGCTACTTTTTGCAGATGCCACAAAATCCTGCCATTAACATTTTAAAGGGAGGAGGTGACACCTGTTTGCAATTTAATCGCTATCTTTGCAAAATAATTAAGGGTCGTTTTGGAACAATTCTAAAAACCACCTTCTAAAACCTCGCGATGTGCAGGAGAATCGCTTATGACTAAATATGGCAGATTTTGAAATAAAAGATGGAGTTGCTATCATCCCCGACTCGGTGACCGAGATTGGCGACAGGGCCTTCGAGGCTTGCACTGGCCTGACAAACGTCACCATCCCCGGCTCGGTGACAAAGATTGGCGACTACGCCTTCGAGGGATGCACGAACCTAACAAACATAATCATCCCCGACTCGGTGACTGAGATAGGCGACTATGCCTTCTATGCTTGCTCGAGCCTTACGAACATCACCATCCCGAATTCGATGACCAGGATAGGTAACAGAGTCTTCTTGGGCTGCACTGGTTTGACGAGCGTTACCATCTCCAACTCAGTGACTGTGATTGGAGAAGAGGCCTTCTACGGCTGCACCGGTTTGACGAGCGTTACCATCCCCGACTCGGTGACCGTGATTGGCGACAGCGCCTTCGAGGCTTGCACTGGCTTGACAAACGTAATCATCCCCGACTTTGTGACGTGGATTGGCGATGGCGCTTTCATTGGTTGCACAGGGCTGACGAGCGTCAACGTCCCCGATTCGGTGACCAGGATTTGCTACTGGGCCTTTGCTGGTTGCACAGGCTTGACGAGCGTTATCATCGGCGATTCGGTGACCAGTATTGGCGCCAACGCCTTCGAGGGCTGCTCAGGCTTGACGAATGTCACCATCCCCAACTCGGTGACTGAAATTGAAAGCGAAGCCTTCTCGGGTTGCACAGGCTTGACGAGCGTTACCCTCCCCGAATCGGTAACTAGGATTGAGGCTGGTGTCTTCTCTGGCTGCACGGGTCTGACGAGTGTGACCATCCCCAACTCCGTCACAGAAATTGGCGATGAAGCTTTCATGGGTTGCACGGGCTTGACAAGTGTTATCATGCCCGACTCGGTAATCATGGGGGAAGATGTTTTCAAAAACTGCAACAACCTGAAATAGGAAGTCATATGCATTTCCGACGCATTAAATTGATATTGTTAGGTTGACATCAGGCCACACTCTATGCCTCTGTCAAGAACAGCGTTGCCGCGATATCGTTTGGGGGAGAATTACGCGAATTATTTACCCAAATCGGTCAGTAGACCGACGACGGATTGTTTTTTCATGAGATTCTACACTTTTTTGACATACGAACATAAGGCATTAGATGCTGGTTTAAGAACAGAAGAATTATAATAAACTTGTGCTTTTGAGCCGTTGTCAAAGGCCTATGTTCTTATGTCTAAAGAGGTGAGGGCGGTGTGGCGGAGTTTGGGGAGTTTTATGTTTTTTTGTCAAGAACTTCATTAACTCCTTGGGTAGAGTTTTTTAAACAGCGAATTACGCGAATTATACAAATTATGAATCTGCGGAATCTGCTAAATCTGCGTGAGACAAGGTGTGGACTGGGTTTAACATTTAAGATAAAACCGGGTTTTTCTTGTGAGATTGAAAGGGAATCGCTAACTTTGCCGCCAGGAATCAATTATTTGCAGAACTTATGAAACACATACTATCCCATATATTGGCAGTGGCACTGCTGACAGCCGCAACCGCCAGCGCCCAGCAAATGACCAATGGCGGTGATATGTCGGTATCGCAATATGTACAAACAGATGTTGAGAATCCAGAAGCCGTAGAGGACGGGATTCTTCTGTCGGCTGAAGAGAGTCCGCAGTTCCCGGGAGGGGATTCCGCGCTGATGACGTATATACAATCCCACATCCACTATCCGTTTGCCGCCAAGGAAATCGGCCTCGAGGGCCGTGTTGTGGTTAAATTTGTCGTTCAAAAGGATGGCACATTGGATCAGTTTGCAGTAGCCCGTGGCGTGCATCCTATGCTTGACGATGAAGCGTTGCGGGTGATACGCGACCTGCCCAATTTCATTCCCGGCAAACAGAACGGAGAGCCGGTTGATGTGTGGTATGTGGTACCTGTTGAGTTTAAGTTATGAGTCTAACAGGCCTTGTGACAATTTGCTGTTGGTTAACTAAATAGAGTAAGATGCGGCGAAGCGTATTAATGATATTGGCATTGTTGCTGGCGTTGAATTCGCTGGCACAGACCGCCGCTTCCGACAGTGTGCCGCATCGCAAGAAAGTGGCTGTGGTGCTCAGTGGCGGCGGCGCATTCGGCGCCATCCACGTCGGCGCGCTGAAAGTGATAGAAGAATCCGGAATCCCGGTTGACATGGTAGTAGGCACCAGCATGGGCAGCATTGTAGGCGCGCTTTACAGCGTGGGATACAACAGCGAGGACATCACCAAGATGTTCCGCACCATGGACTGGGCTGAGCTCTTCCTCGACCGCGGTGACCAGCGTCATCTCACGTTGTGTGAACGCGACGCGTTGAACACATATCTCTACGACCGCGAGTTTTACGTTCACGGCGGCGTGGACCCGGAACCCGGCGGAGTGATACGCGGCACGAACGTAGAGAGCACCTTCGCCCGTTACCTCTACGGTTATACCGACAGCCTCAACTTCCTGCATGACCTGCCTCGCCAGTACGCCTGTGTCGCGACCGACCTGGTGACCGACAGCGCGGATGTGCTCACCCACGGCTCCCTTGTGAAGAGCATGCGTGCGAGTATGTCGATACCCGGCGTGTTCACTCCGGTTCATATAGGCGACAAGGTGCTTGTTGACGGCGGCGCGAAGAACAATTTCGCTGCCGACGTTGCGCGTCAACTGGGCGCCGACATTGTGATAGGCGTCAAGTTCCACCGCGGCCTCGACTCAAGGACCGGTTACCGCAAGCTGATGGACGTACTGGAGCGATCGGCAGGCAGCGATGTGAGCCGCCGTTCGCGCGAAAACGAAAAATACTGCGACCTGGTGGTGCGTGTGCCGGTGCGAGGATTTACCAGCGGCAGCTTCACCCGCAACGCACTCGACTCGCTGATGCTGCGCGGGGAGACGGCCATGCGCGCTAAGATGGACACCTTGATGCTACTCAAGCAACGCGCCGGCGTTGACCCTGATCGCGACTACTCGCTGCACTTGCGGAAGATTGAGGACGCGCCGAAGGTTGCCGACGAGCCGGCAGAGCTGATTGACACCCGCATGTCGAACACGCTTACGGCGTCGGTCGGCTTACGCTTCGATACCGAGGATCTTGTCGCTGCGAAGTTCAACGGTCGGTACTACCAAGACGGCAAAGTGGGCAAAGAACTCGACCTCACGGTCCGCCTCGGCCTCCGCTCGCAGCTGCGTCTGTCGTTCGACATCGAGCCGTGGAAATACAAGAAGATGGGCGCGAGTTATGAAATCTGGTATCAGCGATTCGACCTTCACACCAACGGCCACCGCAGCGACAATGTGTCGTTCCTCTACCAGAAGGCCGACCTCAGGCTGCTGCATTTCGACGCGCTGAACTTCGACTGCGAACTTGGCCTGGGCTGGGAGCATTACCACCACTTCAAGCGGCTGTGGAACGAGGAGAGCGAGATTTCATTCCCCGACAACGAGCATTATTTCAACTACCACTTGAGACTGCGTTACGACAACGAGGACAACCGTTATTTCACCCGCCGCGGAGTAAGGGCCGAGGCGGCGTATGAGTATTACACCGACAACTTCGCCGAGTGGGAGGGCCACCGCGGCTTCAGCAGCCTGATGGCCCGTTGCCAGGTGACAATACCCTTGTCACACACGACCCATCTACGCCCGTCGGTCTACGGTCGCCTGCTTTTCGGCGAGGGCGTCCCGGCGATGAAGCGAAACGCAGCCGGAGGAATAAGCTACGGCCGGTTTTTCCCGCAGCAGTTGCCGATGGCTGGAACGGGGCAGGTTGAGTTGTTTGAGAACAACTATCTGGGAGCGTCGCTGCGTCTGCAGCAACGCCTTACGGGCCGTCATTACCTCGTGCTCGACGGAAGCATCGCCGAGCATAACGGGACCCTCGGCGACATATTCAAGAGAGACCCACTATGGGGCGTTCAGCTCGGCTATTTCTTTGACACCGGCATAGCCGGTCCCTTGGGCGCGACCCTGGGGTGGAACAGCCACACGCACCGAGTGAAATTCTTCGTCACACTTGGTTTTGATTTCTAATAACAATAACATACCCAAAATTATGAAACGCATTGTATTACTACTGCTATTGGCATTGATGATAGGTGAGGCCTGGGCCTGCACCGCCGTTGTGGCATCGGGCAAAGCCACGGCCGACGGCCGTCCGTTCATTTTCAAGAACCGCGACTCGTCAGACGGCACCAACAACTCGCTGATTACCCTCAAGGGCACGAAATACCTCTTTGAGGGCGTGGTCAACTATACCACGGCGGCAAGCCCGACGAGCATCTGGTATGGCCACAACGAGGCTGGATTCGCCATTCTCAACACGTTGTCGTACTATTTCAACAGCCCCACATCGAAGGCTAACACCAGCGCCGGAGCGCTGATGAAGAAGGCTCTGGGCCAGTGCGCCACGGTCGATGAGTTTGAGGCGTTGCTGCAACAGACACAGAAGACATCGGTGACCTTGAGCACCAACTTCGCGGTGATGGACTCGTTGGGTAACGTCGCTGTTTTTGAGACGTCGAACAAGAGCTACACGAAATTTGACGTCAACGACGAGACTGTGGCGCCGAACGGTTATCTGGTGCGCACCAATTTCTCATTCACCAGTCCGTATTACGAAACGACCAACCACGTGGGCGAGCAGCGCTACAAAGCGGCCTGCAAATATGTCGAAGACACGTTCGGTGATGGCAAGATTGACGCGGTGCAGCTGGCTCACGAACTGCCGCGTTACCTCTATCATGGCGACCGCGAGATTAACTTGTGGGACGACCTGCCGATAAACAGCCGGGACGAGCGCCACACCTACTTCAGCAATTTCATACCTCGCTACACCAGCACGTCGGCGTCGCTGATACAGGGCGTGAAAGCTGATGAGCCGGCCAACAACACCGTGAACTGGCTTGCCGTGGGATGGCCTTGCGGCTCGTTCACCGTGCCTATTGTGCTCACCCAGTCCCGCATACTGCCACAAGTCATGGAACGCGATCAATACACCAATAAAAGCGAGATGACCACCAACGCGTTGGAACTTAAAAACCGCGTGTTCTCGATTTATCACAACGGCACACAGAGCACCGACAGCATTGACCTGGCGAAACTGGTGAACCTAGCTGAAACGGGCATATTGCAGAAGGCGATGGCCGCCGACGCCCATGTCGCCGAACTGGGCATCGCATTGGTCGAGCAAATAAGGAGTGGCGAGGCCGGTGTTGACGAGATTGCGGCCTTCTACAGTTGGGTAGACGACTACTGGCGGGAGTTTTTTCAACACAGCGGAGAAATGGCGTTGGACTATGATATCAACAGCGACGGCGCGGTGAACGTGGCCGACGTGAGCAGCATCTACCGTGTGGTGCTCGGAATCGACCAAGAAAACCGCCGCGCCGACATCAACCTCGACGGCACGGTAAATACCGGCGACGTCAGCGCCTTATACAAGGTCATCATCGAGAGTTGATGTCTTTTGCTGCCGTTGCTGTCGGGATATACAGAAAATAATACATGTAAGCAATGAGAATACTGATTACTGGAGCAGGCGGGTTTATAGGCGGTTTTTTGGTTCAGGAGGCCCTGAATCGCGGTCACGAGACCTGGGCCGCTGTTCGCAAGACCACCAGCCGCGAGTTTTTGAAAGACGAGCGCATCCACTTCGTAGAACTCGACTTCACCGACTCGGAGACGCTCGAGCGGCAGCTTCGCGAGACCGTTGAGGCGATGGGCGGCCCGTGGGACTACATAGTGCACAACTTAGGAGCGACCAAGGCCAACAACTACCTCGATTTCAAGCGCGTGAACTATGAGTACATGCGTTCGCTTCTTGACTGCCTGAAAGCCATCGACGCCCGTCCTAAGGTGTTCCTGATGATGAGCAGTCTGAGCGTGATGGGTCCTGGCGACGAGGTGAACTACACACCCATCAAGCCCGACGACGTGCCGACGCCGAACACCTACTACGGAGCGTCGAAGCTGAGTGCCGAAACCCTGCTGACCATGGAGCCAACCGACGATAGCGGCATCCCGTGGACCATCTTCCGGTGCACGGGCGTCTACGGCCCTCACGAGCGCGACTATTTCCTGATGATGAAATCGATAAAGCGCGGTTTCGACTTCAGTGTGGGGTTCAAGAAACAGATGCTCACGTTTATCTACGTCAAGGACTTAGCCGTGGCCGTGATGGACGCACTGGAGCGCGGCCCGCTCCGCAAGGCGTATTTCATCAGTGAGGCTCGCGGCTACACGCAGAAGGAGTTCCGCGAGATTGTGTGCCGCAAACTCGGCAAGCGTTTCGTGATACCGGTTGTGTGCCCGTTGTGGATTGTGAAGGCGGTGTGTGCCGTGAGCGAGTGGTTCGCCAAGATGACGATGAAACCCAGCACGCTCAACCGCGACAAATACAAGATACTGAAGCAGCGCAACTGGCTGTGCGACACCAGCGACGCGCAGCGCGACTTCGACTTCGCCCCGTCGCACGACCTGGAGCAGGGCGTTGCCGAG
>JBGUHM010000052.1:0-14091 GCA_045112115.1 Sodaliphilus sp.
AGCCGTTCTCGCGCTGCTCGAGGCTTTCGCCGCAGCAGAAAATCACCTTCAGACCGTTCTCAAGAGCGAGGTCTACTTTCTCCTTGAGGATT
Organism: Sodaliphilus sp.; assembly: GCA_045112115.1. Classification (GTDB taxonomy): domain Bacteria; phylum Bacteroidota; class Bacteroidia; order Bacteroidales; family Muribaculaceae; genus Sodaliphilus. The sequence goes on from JBGUHM010000052.1 coordinate 93, forward strand.
TCGGCGGTCTCGTGATAATACTCACGACGCTCGCTGTGACCCAGAATCACGTAGTTGGCTCCGGTGGAGGCGACCATAGCGGCCGACACCTCGCCGGTGTAGGCGCCGCTCTTGTGGTTGGCGCAGTTTTCGGCTGCCAGACCCACTTTTTCGATGTCGATGACCTCGCGCACTGCGGTGAGATGGGTGAAAGGTACGCCCACAATCACGTCACACTTAAGGTCTTTTGCCTCTTTCACGGCTTGGTTTACTGCTTTTGCCAGTTCCACACCTTCGGCAACGGTGGTGTTCATTTTCCAGTTGCCTGCAACAATGTTCTTTCTCATTTTTTCTTGTTTATTTGGTTAAAACTTCTTGTTTTGTTCAATTTACGGCCGCAAAATTACTGCAAGTTGAGAGCAATGCAAAATGAAAAAGGATTTTTTTTCATTTTCATTGCCGAAACGCCGCGTAATTTATCTAAAAATACTGCAAGCCGAGCGAAATACCAAATTTATTTGAGTATTTCCGAGGCGCAGCGTAATTTGGAGGCCCTGCCTCAACATTATTGCAAGCCGAGCGAAATACCAAATGAAAATTTCATTCGCAAGTTAATTTCATTGTGCTACTCCGTGGCTTGCGCCTCTTCCTGGCTCTCATCCTCGGCAACGACCACCTCGTCCTTCTCATCCAATTTAGCCTTATTGTCTTTTCTTGGCAAAAAGAAGGCGATGGCGCGGTAACCGCGATTGATCAGGAACAGCACAACAATCGAGATGAGGTAAAGTACCATGAGCGTGTTGAGCAGCACACGCGGCTTGAAATCGTCGCTCAGATGGTCGACGGTAAGGTCGGGCTGTTCGGTGACACGCGGGTTGATCGAACTCAGCGTGCGTTTCCATTTCACCTCTCCGTGGTCGACAAACACCACCGCTGGATTACCACGCGCCAGCATCTTCAAATCACTGTCGTCGACCATATACATCGGGTAGCTCGCCAGCGAGATGTCGTTCCATTCGTCCATCTGCTGGTTGGTGCCTGAAGTGAGGCCGTACACGTCCACATCCTGCACACGGGCGAAATCGTTCAACTCGTTGATGGCAAACGTGTAGGAAATGCTCACGTTTGGCAGGTCGGGGAAAAGGAACAGCAGTTGTCGTTTCTCGGGGTCGAGCACCTGGGCTGTTACGTCATCGCCCTCGTCGAGCACCGAAATCGACTGTCCGGCAAACCTCTGTGCGGGCGTGAGTTCGGGCTTCGTCGACTTCCTGTCCACATATTCCCATCCGTCTTCCTCGTCGGGCAGGGAGTCCATGGTGAATTCCTTCTCCACGCCGTCCTTCTTATAGATAAACACATAATCATCGTCGCCGGTACCCTGCGCAGCCATGACATTAAGTTTGGTGCCCACCTTGAACGGGCGGAAGTCGATAAGCGGCTGATAGAAATATCCGAGCAGCGCGACAGCAAGCCCGAAGATGAAGGTAAGAAGCATCAGTATCCATTGCACGGCAGGACCGTATAGACACGGCACCTTGCGGTTGTTCATCAACAGCAACACAAGTGCAGCCGCAATCACGATGTTCTTAAGGAACGTCATCCAGTTGCTCAGCGGCAACGCGTCGCCAAAACAGCCGCAGTCGGGCACGGCGTCGGTAAGAGCCAGGTAAAGCGTGAGCGGCAGCATAACAGCCATCAGCGCCAGCGCCAGCAAAGGCGCTCCACGGCGGTATGCGCCCACGAAAAGCGCCACGCCGAGCATCATCTCCACGATGCCGATGGCGAATGCGCAGAACATAGACGAGCCAATGAGACCGTCGAGGCCCAAAGCCTGGAAATATTCCTGAAACTTGTAGAATCCGCCCCAGGGGTCGATGGCTTTAACGAAACCGGAGAAAATGAACACCACGCCGGTAAAGAGACGCAGAGCGATTACCAGCCAGTGGACAGGAGCCGACGAACGACGCTTGCCTTCAGCGACTTCTACAGCCTCGACCGCTTCTGTCTCAACTTGCTCATTCTCGACAACTTCCTCCACGGCATCGATGCGGATGTCCCCATCCTCATTCTTTGTCTGTTCCTTCGTCATGGCGTATCAAAGCGAAAATTGCGTAATTAATCATGTCCTGATAATTGGAGTCGATGCCCTCGCTCACAGAAGTGCGGCCTTCATGAAGGTGAATAACCTTAACACGCTGCACCTTGTTCATTATCATGTCGGTGATGCTCGAAATCATCATCTCGCGCCAAGCCTCGCCGTAGTCGGTGTTCTTGGCCATCATCAGGTCTTTGGTCGCCTTTATGTGCTTGTCGTACAGAACGACGGCTTCTTCGCGACTGATGTCGATGCTGTCGCTGGTGCCCAATTCCATCTGGATAAGGCCCATAATACCGTAGTTGACAATGGCGGTGAACTCGCCCCAGATATCGTCGCCGACGGCCGACTTGCCCTCCATCTGCAACGTGCGGATACGTTTCACCTTGATGTAAATCTGGTCGGTGAGCGACGACAGGCGGAAGATTCGCCACGACGGACCATAGTCGCCCATCTTGAGGATGAACAGCTTGCGAGCACGCGCCACCACGGCATCATATTGTTTGCTTGTGTCTGCAATCATAACATTTATTTCATTAAACAGGTGGCAAAGTTACTTAAATTTCACAACTCCGACAACACTTCGACCGTTTTTTAAGTTTTATCTCATCGAAACCGCTATCATTTTCCGTGAATAAACCCGCCAGCAGCCATTTTCCGGCATTATATTTTGCGAATATTGATGCAATTCGCTATCTTTGCGGCGGCAAACGGAAAACTCGGCTTTCCGCTACCCCACCCTTCACCCTGTGACCAAAACATAACATAGTATAAACCATAAAAGAACCACTTATGAAGAAACTATTTTCCCTACTTCTGGCTGTTGTGATGGTGATGGCCGTCGGCATCCCCTCCATGCGGGCGGCCGACAATTTCCAACTCGCTAAAGTTAACGACATCGTGATGTACCAGGTAAACCCACGCGTATTTGCTCCGCAAAAGTCGCTGCGCGCCGTCACCGCTCGCCTCGACTCAATCAAAGACCTTGGTGTCAACCTGATTTGGGTCATGCCCATCTACCCCATCGGTGAGGTGAAAACCAAAAACTCGCCCTACTCCATCAAGGACTATACCGATATTGCACCCGAGTTCGGCACAATCGACGATTTCAAGACCATGGTGAAGGAATGCCACAAACGCGGGATGGGTGTCATCCTCGACTGGGTCGCCAATCACACCGCGTGGGACTCCAAATGGATGGATGAGGGACACACCGACTGGTATACACAAGACGAGAACGGAAACGTGATTTTCCCGCCAAACACCGACTGGACCGACGTGGCCGACCTCAACTACGACAACCACGAGATGAGAGTCGCCATGCTCGATGCCATGCGGTTCTGGGTCAACGAGGTCGGTCTCGACGGATTCCGATGTGACGTGGCCGACTGGGTCCCCACCGACTTCTGGAAGGTTGCCATATCCCGCCTGCGCAACGACGCCGCAAAACAAGGCCGCCAGATTGTGATGCTTGCCGAGGGCAACAGCGGCGAGACCATCAACGGCGGAGGCTTCGACATGAACTACGGCTGGGACTACCGCGGCCAGCTCAACAAAGTGTTCCAGAAAGGCGAGCCGGCATCGTCGCTGATCGAAGCCGACCGCAAGGAATACTCTGTGCTCAACGCCGACAAGGTCAAGCTGCGCTTCACAACCAACCACGATGAGTCGACGAAAGAGACGCCCGTGGTCGACTACGGAGGCTTGCGCGGCTCGATGGCGGCATACGTAGCCACCGCTTTCATCCACGGCGGTGCGCTGATTTACAGCTCGCAGGAAGTGGCACACCCCACACCCATCAACTTCTTCAAGTATGTGCCGGTGGACTGGAGCGCAAACACCGACATCTATAAGGAATACCAGAAGCTCATCGCACTCATCAACGAGAACACAGCTCTGCGCCACGGCGGACCGAGCGCCACATTCCCCGACAACGACATCCTGGCATTCGAAAAGAGCGACGGCAACGGCACTTTCCTCGTGCTCGTGAACGAGCGCGACAAGGCTCACTCCATCAACGTGCCCGCACAATGGAAGAAAGCCAAAACCGTCAACATGATGACAGGCAAAACTCTTAATCTGGGCAAACAGATGAAGATGAAGCCCTACGAGTACTTGATACTCAAGAAGATGTAATTTTACTTACAAAAGAGATAATCCCGATTCGGGATAAAACGAGCGGACGCTGCAACGGCAGCGCCCGCTTTCTTTTTTGCTACAATACGACAAAAATCACATCAGTATAGTGCTGCTACAAGCACTGGCACCGGTATGGTGCCGCTCAAAGTGTACATGCAGTCGCTGCTGTAAGTGCTGCGGCCCTTATAGATGTGTTTGCCGTCCCAGGTACACACTATGTCGCTGTTGTAAGAACTGCGACCGCGATAGAGGTATTTGCCGTCCCAAGTGTAGATGATATCGCTCGAATAGTGACTGCGGCCTTTGTAGATGTATTTGCCGTCGAATGTGAGGATACAGTCGCTCGACCAGCTCCCGCGACCGCTGTACACATATTCACCGTCGTAGGTCAGTATGCAGTCGCTCGACCACGTGCTGCTCCCCTTGTAAAGATACTTGCCGTCCCAGGTGTAGAGCATGTCGCTCGACCAGCTGCTATTGCCACGGTAGACGTGGGAACCCGAACTCGAAATCATCAGGAGTATTGCCGAAACAAGGCTTAAAAAAGTAGACATAATTAAAAGTGTTTTAGGATATTGTTATATTAAAGTTTTAGTTTATCTTTATCGCCAGCCACAGCCAGATAAGCCTGGTCGAGATTATAGTAACGGCGTGCAGTTTCAAGCAACTGGTTGCTGTCAATCTCATTGATAATTCTCACCTGGTCGTTGAAATATTCCGGATAGGTGCCGTACAGCCACCGCCCGCACAACGACGACGCTATGCTGAACGGAGTGTCGAGTGTTTTGGCCAAATCGCTGAGCATATACCGGCGAACGATGTTCAACTCATTGTCGGGGATCAGTTCCTCGCGCAGACGGCCCATCTCCTTATACACCTCGTCGAGCAACGGAGCGGTATAGCGGGTGTCGCACTCCGACGATATAACCACCGCTGAACCGTCGCGGCGACCCAGCAGACTGGCCCCGATACCGTAGGTGTATCCCTTATCCTCGCGGATGTTAGCCATCAGGCGACTGCCGAAATAGCCGCCAAGCACCGTAGTGAGGATGCGCAACGGAATGTAGTCGGGATGACTGCGGGGAACGCCCGGCAGCGCCAATGCCACTGCCGACTGCACCGAACCAGGACGGTCGACCACCGAACGCCTTTCGCTCGAGGGACGCGCGGCAACCTGTCGCTCCGGCGTGGGTTCGCCGTGACGATCCCAACGACCGAAAGTGTCGTTCAACAGAGCGATCTCGCTCTCGCCCACCTTACCCGACGCCACGAGGACGCAGTTCTCCACATTGTTGTGGCGAGCATGGAAGCGGCGCAGGTCATCGGCGTTCAAACGGTCCACATCTGCTGGCTGCGGCGTCACTGCCAGCGGATGTTTGTCACCATAGAACAAACGTCTCACCTCCTGAGCCGCCAGGTATTTGACACGCTCGAGCGCCAGTTCGCACTGCGCTTTCATGCGAAGCATGTAAGGCGCGATGTCGTCGCTCTTGAACGTGGCGCTGGTGAGCGCCTCGAGCATAAGCGGCAACACGTGCTCGAGATTGCGGTTCATCACCGTCATCGAGGTGAGCATATGGTGGTCGCTGGGAACTGTCGACTGCCCAGCGCCGTAGTAGTCAAGCGCCTCTGCCACCTCCTCGGCACTGCGACGGTCGCTGCCCTCATACAATGTGAGAGCCGTAAGCACCGACTGCAAGGTCTTCTCCTCATCGTATAGGCCGCCGGACATCAGCGCGCTCACACGCACTATCTCGTCCTCGCCGCCGCCCACTACCCACAGTTCGATGCCATTATCGAGCCTGACGGGTTCGGGGAAAGCGAGACTAAGGTCGGTGAAGCCCGATGTAGCAGGAGCTTTTGTCAAATCTTGGTTACTCATAATTGCAATTGTTTTTATTGAGAAACTCACGAGCACGCTCGAGGTCGGCAGGTGTGTCGATTCCTATTGTGGCGATGTCGGTTTCGGCGACCTTTATCTTCAAGCCGTTCTCAAGCCAGCGTAGCTGCTCCAGCGACTCAGCGCGCTCGAGAGCCGACACCGGAAGCGCCGTGACGCGCTCGAGAACCGCAGCACGGTAGGCATACATACCCAGATGTATGAAATACCGGTGAACCTTAGGCCACACTTCGGCCTCTTGGCCGCGCTGATACGGCACCACCGAGCGCGAGAAATACATCGCATAGCTCTGTGAGTCGACCACCACCTTCACACGGTTGGGATCGGCAAGCTGGTCATAGGTGCCGTCGAAAGGCTTCACGAGAGTGGCGATATCGGTCGAAGCATCATCGAAACAGCTTTTAAGCGCAGCTATTTGTCGCGGAGCGACAAACGGCTCGTCGCCCTGGATATTGATAACCACATCGGCTGCCGAACCGCTTTTGACATATGCCTCGCGGATGCGGTCGGTGCCGCTCGGATGGTCGGCGCGAGTCATCACAGCCCGGCCGCCGAAGCGCTCAACCTCCGCAGCGATGCGCTCGTCGTCGGTGGCCACCAGCACCGTGTCGAGCGCCTTGCTCGCCTGACGGTACACTCGCTCTATCACCGTCAGGCCGCCAAGCTCAGCCAAGGGTTTGCCGGGGAAGCGCGACGACGCCCAACGAGCAGGAATTATTCCTATAAACGTTTGATGCATTTTTCTTGTGTTTTCTTGTGTTTTGATTCCACAAAGTTAATGCATTTTCACTGATAATACCGCATTTCACATGCTTTTTCTTACTGTTTTCACGTTTTTTCGAAAAAATAGCCCGATTTTTTTGGCCAATTCACAAAAAACATCTACCTTTGCAGTCGCAAAAACGGAAAATGGCGGGATAGCTCAGATGGTTAGAGCGTCGGATTCATAACCCGGAGGTCCTGAGTTCAATTCTCAGTCCCGCTACCAGTTTTAGCTATTGCGGTGCCTGGCTTCGGCCAAGCACCGCTTTCTCTTTCACCTCCCCACAGCCTCCCCCACCTTTATTCCAGGCTGTTTTTAATAAATTGTTAATAGGAAGAATTGGTATCATGGTTCACCCTCCTGCTCCTATGGTCAAAACTTCCTACCGGCCAGCCTGAGGAGACCGGCTACCGTGTCGAGGGATATTCTTTCATTTTCCCTTAACTCTTTTAGTCGGTTATGGTGGTGGCGCCTGCTTTTTGCAGGCGGTCGAGTAGTGATGGCAGACAGTCGGCGTCGGTTTCTATAGTCATCTGGCATAGATTGTCGAACTGCTGGTCTATAACTTTGAGGCGCTCCGTTTGTTTTACGATTTTCATCACGTCGTTCATTGCCAGATAGGCGAAAGTGATGGTCGCGCGCGCCTGTTCGTGGCATTCGAGAATCTCTCCGGCCTCGATTGCCAGGCGTGCGGCCTCCCGGTAGGCCACAATGAGCCCCGAGGTGCCAAGCTTGATACCTCCGAAGTAGCGTATCACCGCAATCACCACATTCGTCAGTCCGAAACTGTTGATCTGTCCGAGAATGGGTTTTCCGGCTGTGCCGCTGGGTTCACCGTTGTCGCTCGACAGGTACTCGTCGCGGGCTGTGCCTATCATGTAGGCCCAGCAACAGTGGCGTGCGTCATGGTATTTGTTAGACAATTGCTTGATGATGGCCCGCGCCTCATCGGCACTCGCCGCGGGTTGGGCGATGGCGATAAACTTGCTCATCTTCTCCTTGTAGATACCCTGGGAGACGCCAGCCAATGTCTTGTAGAAATCCATAATCGGTCAGTTTTTCGGCACAAAGATACAACTTATCTTCGACTTAGCGCCTATCTATACCTGCTTTTTTATTCTGCCTCTCCGGCGGGCGGCGGCAACGGAGTGTGGCCAGCCGCCTGCCGCGCACCGTATTTAAGCAGTTTGTGCGCGCTGGTTACGATGCTCTGTCCGTCGCTACGCGTGATGTTTCGCAGATCTTTGAACGCCTTCTGGGTCTTGGCCAGCTGCGCGTCTACCTCTTCCACCCGCTTATAGTATATTTGCACTCTTTTGACAATTTCGTTGGCTGTTGCCATGATTTCCTGCTGGTTCTCGAACTGTTGCATCTGTTTCCACGACAGTTCGAGCAACCTAAGCATCAGGAACAGCGACTGACTGCCAGCAAGAATTATACCCTGCTCGTAAGCCTGACGGGTAAGCTCCGGCTCGGCCGCTATCGCCAGCTGCAGAGCGTTCTCGCTGAAAATATACATAAACACGAAGTCAAGGCGCGTGTGACCCTTCTCGGTATAACGTGAGTAGTCCTTTTTAGCCAATTCCTTGATATGGCCCTTCACCGAAGCGAGATGGCGATGCAATGCCTCCTTGCGAGCGTTCTCGTCGGTAGCATTATGATAGTCGAGATAGGCCTTCAGCGACACCTTCGAGTCAATCACCACATCACGGTGGTCGGGGAAACGCAGCACCACGTCGGGGATGAGCGTGGCCCCGCCCTCGCCCTCAACAGCCTTCTGCAACACATACTGCTCCCCCTCAACGAAATTCATGTCGTCGAGCAGTTGTTTGAGCTTCAACTCACCGAAGTTGCCCTGCAACTTGTTCTCGGCGGTAAGAGCCCTCGCCAACTGGTCGGCATGTTCACCCACAAGTTTAGCCATCTCCATGTTCTGACGGATTCGTTCATCGAGCAGTTTCATTGTGGTCACCTGATTCTGGCCGTTTCGCTCGACCGCTTGGCGCATCTGTGCTATATTCTCGCGCAGAGGAGTGAGAATAGCCGACATTTGCTCCACATTGCTGCGCTTGAGCTGTTGCTCGCGCTTGCTCAGAATCTCCTCACTCGCTGTGGTCAACCCTTCGGCGAGATGCTTCAGACGTTCCTCGAGTAGCGTGGCCGCACCAAGTTTCTCCTTGAGCACGTCGCGTTCGCTACGCAGCGATGCGCACTCCTCGTTCTTGCGGTTTACAGCCACAAGATACCCTATCGCGGCACCGGCCACTGCCGCTATGAGAGCTATAAGAAAATCGACCATCATATTATTGTTAAATTATATTAATCTTCGTCTTTGTCAAATGCGACAAAAAGTTCACTCACGGCGGCGTTGTAGCGGTCGAGATTGTTGGCTTTAAGCACAGCCTTGCGGTTGCGCTTGGGTGCCGACGGCAGATACATCTCCCAGAACGCTTTCATCTTGGTGATGAGTTGCTTGTCATTGCCGTTCATGCGGTCGCGGTAGTCGTCGAAGATGGCGTCGTGAAAGGCGCGGTAGTTTTCAGTTGTAGCGCGCTCGGGGAACAGCAGTGCCGGGTCCTCGATAAGAGCGCGTCCTATCATCACACCCTTCAGCTTAGGGTACCGCTCCATTATACTTTCGGCATCGTCGGAACTCTTGATGTCACCGTTATATACCACCGGAGCGCCGATGGCATCCACGGCGCGAGCGAACTCGTCGAGGTTAAGTTCGCCGCGGTACTGCTGGCGCCCAACGCGAGGATGAATGGTCACCTGCGTGGGCGAAAGGATGTCGAGCAGCGGCGCAACACCTTCCCACTGGGAGGGGTCGTCCCAGCCGAGACGCATCTTCACCGAATAGCGCAGACCCGTCACCTCGATGAGTGCGCGGAACAGAGCCTCGGCCTCGTCGGGATAAGCCAGAAGGCCCGAACCCTTATGGTGAAGCGCAAGCGGCGGATATGGGCAGCCGAGGTTCACATCGACCTCCTCATAACCCATGTCGCGCATGGCAGTGGCCAGACGCACGGCCTGCTCTGGCGGACAGCCGAGGATTTGCGGCACAACGCGGTAACCAGTGTTGTTCTCGGGCGCCACATCCACGAGGTCGCGCTTGCGCATTTCACCCCGCTCGATGCGCAAGAACGGAGTGTAATAACACTCCACCGATGGAAACATCTCGGCATGGGCGCGGCGCCACACATAATCGGTATATCCCTGAATGGGAGCACATTGTATGTTCATTCTTGTATGAGTTTTCGAGTTATAAATATCATTTGTTTGCGTCCGGCGGTGGCTGCCAGCAGATAGATGTCGCCGCCGTCCTTCAGTTTCAGTCGGCGGCGGAGTTCCACCACCGATAGCGGGAAATTGCGGCAGGTGATATTGGCTGCGTCGATTCCCGCAAGCTTCGTTTTCAGTTCGCGTTTGTTAAGCGTGGTGACATCAGTCACCTCAAAAGCGCGCCCGGGAAAACCGTCCACTATGCGGCTCGAGACAAACAAATGGGTGTTCACATCCAGCTGCTCCACTCCGTAACCCGTCGCCACGGCACCGAAACAACCGGCTTTCATCACAGCAGCATTGGGTTCATAGAGGTAAAGCGGTGAGGCCGAAGTGTCACCGTCCCAAACGGGCGCTTGCCGGCTGTCGCCCAACACCGAGCGGAAAATCTGGTCGTCGTTGCTGCACACAACAGCTGTATCACCGCTGTAGCCAGGCCGCATCACCACCAGCAACTCCTTACACTCCCCTCGCGTTGCCACCACGTGGATGGCTTCAACGGCCGGCAGACGACGAGCGAGATCCACAGGGTCAAGCATCGGCGACAGTTTTATGATAACACGTCGCCGCGCGCAAGCGAGCAGCCGCGGAGCCAAGGCACCCACATCGGGCGTGCAGTCGGCGATGCTTACCACCCGCCGTCCGTTGTCGCCACGGCGCGCCGGGTCAACGTATATAGTATCGAACGACCGCTCCGCACAGCCAGCGAGATACTCCACCCCATCACCCTCAACAACCTCGATGTTGTCAAAACCTAGCAAACTAAAGTTGTAGCGTGCTATATCACACAACGGCGCCTGCCGCTCTACCATCACCGCACGCGCCACTCCCCTACTCATCCATGCGCAGTCGACACCGAAGCCGCCCGTAATGTCGAGCAGACTGTCGCCATCGACCAGTGATGCCTTGTAGCGCGCAGTGGCTTCCGACGAGCATTGCTCCATCGACAGATGCACGGGATAGACCAGTCCCTCGACCGCGCTCCACGTCGGCAGTTTAGTCGCAGCCGCGCGGTGGCCACCTATCTGAGCCACGGCAAATTCGCGGTCGACACCCGGCGAGGTAGCGGCACGCATCACAACTGCGGCGAGGTCTTTCTCGTCGCGGTTCTCGGCGATAAAGCGCTGAGTGGCGGCCAAGTCGCTGCCCTCGCTCAGGAAACGTCTCATCTATTCGTGGTGATAGGGTTGGTTGTTGATGATGGTAAATGCGCGGTACAGTTGCTCAGTGAAAATCAGTCGGATCATCTCGTGCGAGAACGTCATCGCCGACAGCGACAGCTTTTCATCGGCACGGGCATACACCTCTGGTGAGAAACCGTAGGGACCTCCGACAACGAACACCAAACGCCGGCCACCGCCAGCGAGTCGTCGCTCGAGGTACTTCGCAAACTCCATCGACGTGTACTGGCGGCCGTGTTCGTCGAGAAGCACCACATAGTCGCCTGCCTCAAGCGACGATAGGATATTGCGGCCCTCGGCGGCCTTCAGCTGGTCGTGCGACAGGCTGCGGGTGTTACGAGCGTCGGCAACATACTGTATCTCGAACGGCACATAATGCCGCAGGCGGGAGCAGTAGTCGTCGATGCCTTTCTGCAGGTAGCCGCCGGAGATTTTGCCTACTACGGCAAGCACCACTTTCATCGCGTGAGCTCTTTCAGCGTGTGGATGGCCGTCTGCGGGTTGTCGGCCTTGAACACGTAGTTGCCGGCAACAAGCACGTCGGCGCCGGCGTCGGCCAACTGGCGTCCGGTATCGGCGTTCACGCCGCCGTCCACCTCAATCACGGCCTTCGAACCGGTGGCGTCGATGAGTTCTCGCAGTTCGCGCGTCTTGTCGAGCACGTAGGGGATAAACTTCTGGCCGCCGAAGCCGGGATTGACCGACATAAGCAGCACTAAGTCGAGTTCGGTGATGATGTTTTTCAGCACCGACACCGGGGTGGCGGGATTCAACGTCACGCCAGCTTCCATGCCTGCAGCATGAATCTGCTGAACGACACGGTCGAGGTGCGGACACACCTCGTAGTGAACGTTCATGATCTTCGCGCCACAGTCGCGCACTTCGTTGACAAACTTCTGCGGCTCGACAATCATCAGGTGGACGTCGAGCGGCTTGCGGCACAGCTGCTGCACATACTTGATCACGGGAAACCCGAACGAAATGTTTGGCACAAACACGCCGTCCATCACGTCGAGGTGGAGCCAGTCGGCCTCGCTGCCGTTGATCATCTCGAGGTCACGCGCCAGGTTGCCGAAATCGGCGCTCAAAAGGGAGGGAGATACTATCATTGTTCTGTAGTGTTGTGTTGTTGTTTCTCTTTCTTGTTTTTCCACACCTTATATATAATATAAACCACGATAAGGCCGAGAGCGGCGAAACCCGCGAGTTTCAGGTAGTGGTTGTAGTGCTCGAGCTGCGCAAAGAGCTGGCTGTCGTCGGGTACCACACGGTACAGCAGATAGCCCAAAGCCGCCAACACCACGTTCCACAGGGCCGCACCGAGCGTGGTGTAAGTGCAGAACGTGAGGAAATTCATCTTCGACAGACCGGCCGGTATGGAAATCAGGTGACGCACCGCCGGCAACAGACGGCCGAAGAATATCGACTTCGCACCGTTTTTCTTGAAGTATTCCTCGGTGTGCTCGAGTTTCGCGCTGCTCATCATCAGCAGACGGCCGAAACGGCTGTCGGCAAACTTGTAGAGCACCGGGCGGCCTATCACCATCGACAAGCCGTAGTTAATCACCGAGCCGATGAGAGCGCCTACCGTAGCCATCAAGATTACCAGCCAGATGTTCAGACTGCTGCCCTGCTGCAGGGCGAAGTAGGCCGCTGGCGGCACCACCACCTCACTCGGCAGCGGGATGATCGAACTCTCGATTGCCATCAGCAGCGTGATCACACCGTAGGTCATGTGGTCCTTGTACCAGTTGTACAGGTCCTCGGCTGTGAAATGCGGAGCAAGGTAGTGCACAGCGACAACCACCACGGCTATCAGCGCCAGCACAATCCCGCCCAATATCAATTTGTCTTGTGTTTCGCGTTTCATGGCCGCAAAGTTACAACTATTTAATGAATAATGAACAATTAAGAGTTAAGAATTATTACAACCGACATTGTTTCTGCAACCTGTGCAACCTGTACGCCAAGAACTACAAACATTCCAAAATCAGAGGCCTGCTGTCCTAATTATTTTTCTGATGTTTTCTTTCGGCAATTTGCCGATTACTTGAGAAAATAGTGTTATCTTTGCCATACCAAAGGAAGTTGACGTGATTTGGTCGTCAATACGAAAGTAGTATTTTTCTGCTATCTATTCAACTTCCTTTGTCTTTTTCTTAAAAATATTTAGGACAATATTGGGCGTGTGGCGCATCTTCGAAGCGCTTTTTTTTGATTCGTACTCACCAAGCTGCGCTCCCCTTCGGGGTCGCTTGCAAGGTGTTACAAATGTTGCTGGCTCTTCGAGCCGCTTTCTGTTCGGTGGTACACTGGTTGTGACTATGTTTGGGCGCTGCGCGCATGGAAAATGTAACATGGAAGATGGAGGATGCGTGAGCGCTTCGCGCATGTAAGATGTAACATGGAAGATGGGAGACGGGCGCTGCGCGCATGTGAGTGTAATACATGCATGAGCACTGGCTGGGACACTGGTTTTGACTATGTTTGGGCGCTGCGCGTATGGAAAATGTAACATGGAAGATGGAGGATGTAATACATGCATGAGCACTGGCTGGGACACTGGTTGTGACTATGTTCGTGACCCAAGTGCGCGTTGCGTACATGGGGTTTCTCCTGCTGTTAGGTCTCCGACCTATATATCTTTCGTGACTATGTTT